>JAFQPD010000059.1 GCA_017411945.1 Mailhella sp. | reverse complement strand
GTGTCGCCGTCCACGCTCACGCGGTTGAAGGTGGCGTCCACGGCGCGGCGGAACATGGCGGTCCATGCGTCGGCGTCCACGGCGGCGTCGGTGAGCACGAGGGAGATCATGGTGGCCATGTTGGGGCAGATCATGCCTGCGCCCTTGGCCACGGCGGCGAAGCGCACAGTGCCGCCCTTGAGCTCAAGTTCGCGGCCGGCCATCTTGGGGAAGGCGTCGGTGGTCATCATGGCGCGCACGAGCCCTTCCACGTCAGTCTTGCCGAGGGAGGCGATGAGGGAAGGCACGGCGGCGGCCCACTTGTCCATATCCATCTGTGCGCCGATGACGCCGGTGGAGGCGGGGAGCAGGTCTTCAGGCTCCACGCCGATGCCGGCCTCTTTGAGAGCGGCGCTGACCATGGCCAGAGAGAGGTGGCAGTTGCCCATGCCCTGTTCTCCGGTGCAGGCGTTGGCCTGGCCGGAATTGATGAGGATGCCGCGCACGCCGTCAGCGCCGGCGGCTTCAAGGTGGGCCTGCGAAACGAGGACGGGGGCGGCCTTGAAAAGGTTGGTGGTGAACACGCCGGCGGCGGTGGCCGGCACGTCGCTGAGGACGAAGCCTATATCGTTGCGTTCGAGCTTCTTGCCACGGAAGTCGGCATTGGCGGCGGCGAGGCGGAAGCCCTGAGGTATCTGTATCATGGAACTCCTCCATAAGTATGGAATACCGCGCAAATCTGCCACAGTTGACCTTGTCATGCAAGGCTTCTCCGGGGCAGGCAGGCAAAATGCCGCCTTGCGCGCACAGGCCCGCCGTGCTAGTCTGTTCCGTCGCTCCATTCTTTTTCCTACTTTCAGCATGGCCTTGCGGCCGACACCTTTCCTATGTCCGAACTCTCTGAAAAGAAACCGTTTGCGGCTGTTCGCGAATACGGCGAAGCCCTGCTCTGGGCCCTCGCCTTTGCCCTCATCATCCGCGCCTTCCTCGTGCAGGCCTTCACCATCCCTTCAGGCTCCATGCTCCAGACCGTGCAGATAGGCGACTTCGTGCTCGTGAACAAGTTCGTCTACGGCGTGAAGATACCCTTCACGGACAGCTACGCCTTCCGCGGCGAAGATCCTGAGCGCGGCGACATCATCGTGTTCAAGTATCCCCAGGATACCAGCATCGACTACATCAAGCGCATCGTGGGCGTGCCCGGCGACGTGCTGGAAATGAAGGACAAGAAGCTCTACCGCAACGGCCAGCTCGTGCAGGAAGGCTATGTCCAGCATACCCGCGCCCATACGCAGTACGACAATTTCGGCCCTCTCAAGGTCCCTGCCGACAGTTACTTCGTTATGGGCGACAACCGCGACAATTCCCTCGACTCCCGCGACTGGGGCTTCGTGCCGCGCGGCTACATCCGCGGCAAGGCATGGCGTCTCTACTGGTCCTGGGATTCCAAGACCAACACTCCCCGCTGGAGCCGCATAGGCAGCCTGGTGGAATAGGGGGCGAACGTGCAGCGCATCCCCGAACCTCTGAAGAATCTGGTGGATCAGCTGGCCCGCCTCCCCGGCCTCGGGCCCAAGTCCGCCATGCGTGCAGCCATGACCCTGCTCAAGTGGCCGGAAGCCGAAGTGCGCCGCCTTGGCAAGGGAGTTTACGACCTGCGTGACGACCTGCACCTCTGCTCCCGCTGCGGCGGCCTTGCCGACTCCGACCCCTGCCCCATATGCTGCGATGCCGAGCGCGACCGCACCCAGCTCTGCCTTGTTGCCGAGTGGGACAGCATGCTCACCATGGAAGAAGGCAACTTCTATAAAGGGCAGTACATGATACTCGGCGGCCTGCTGGCCCCTCTGGACCACAGCCCGGCCGAGATGCTGGAAATGGACCGCCTGCGCTCCCGCCTTGCCGAAGGCGAGATAGAGGAGCTCATCCTCGCGCTTGGAGCGACGGCCGAAGCCGAAGCCACGGCTTCCTATGTGAAGGATCAGGTCAGCGCCCGCTTCCCCCACGTCCGGGTGACCCGTCTCGCTCAGGGCATACCGCTGGGCGCCGAAGTGAAATACATGGACCGCGAGACTCTGCGCCAGTCTCTGCGCTACCGCCAGTCTTTGTAAAAAGGAAAGAACATGTCCTTCTTCTTTGCTCCTCGTCAGGCGAGGACCACGCTCGTCTGCCCCCTGTGCAGCGAAGTTCTCGATATCCGCCGCACCTGCCATGAGGCCTATATGCAATGTTCGGGATGCCGCAAGGCTTTCCCCCTCACCCAGTTCATCAAGCAGATGGACGAAGTGATGGAAGAGTTCCTCGAACGCCTCTATTCAGACCGAGTCTAGTTTTCCGGCCGCCTTTTCCGGCGGCAGGCAGAAAGGAGTACGCATGAGCCGCAGCCGTTCCTTCTTTTCCGATATCCAGCCCCTCACGACCATAGGCGTGTTCCTTCTGGCGAACACTGTGCTGTTCTTTCTGGCTCGGCTGGCTCTCCTGTACTTCCTGTTCCCGGAGATAGCCGACAAGGGCGAGATCCCGCAGGCTCTGTACATAGGCCTCAAGTTCGACGCCCGCATGGCCGTGTTCATGACCCTGCCGCTGGCCTTCTGCCTGCTGTGGCCGAGCCTTGAACGGGCCGTCTCCGGGCCGGAGCCTGCATCCGGCTGGTCCCCTGTGCGCAAGATCCTCGTGTGGGTGACGGGACTCATGGCCTCGGCGGCCATGCTGGTCTATGTCTTCGACTTCGGCTTCTTCTTCTACCTGCATCAGCATATCGACATGGGGGCTAACATCTTTCTCGAAGACCCCTCCGAGTCCGTTCGCATGGTGTGGCCGAGCTACCCTGTCGTGTTCATCGGCCTGGGCTTCGCAGCAGCCGTCTGCTTTTATGTGAAGAACTTTTCGGCACTGCTGTCCATACACCAGCCCTGCCCCATTCGCCCGAAAGGCCGCTTTGCCGACGGCGTGAGCCGCAAGTGGCGCGCCCTGGTCACAGTCGGCACGCTGGTCATGCTTTTCGTCGTGGGCTACGGCCAGATCAGCTCCAATCTCTTCCCCCTGCGCTGGAGCAACGCCTATTTCAGTGCTGACGCCAACGTGACGCTGCTGGCCATCAATCCCATCCAGAACCTTTACGACACCCGCAATTTCGGCAAAGCCGTGCCTCCGAATGAGAAAGCCACCCGTGCGGCCTGGCCGCGCATGGCTGAATATCTGCGCGTGGTCGAAGGGGCGGAGCCTCTCACCTATCTGCGCCATGTGCCCGGCAAGGCCATGGAGAAGCGTCCCAACATCGTGGTCATCATCATGGAATCCCTGTGCTGGGAGCGCACCTCCCTCGCTCCTTCCATGCCTGCTTCGATGGGAAAGGATATCGACCCCACGCCCTTCCTCAAGGAACTTGCAGGCAAGAGCCTGTATTTCCCCAATTTCTATGCTCCCACCCGCACGACGGCCCGCGCCGTGTTCACGACCATCAGCGGCGTGCCGGACGTGAACCATTCCGGCGGTACGACTTCGCGCAATCCCAAGCTTGTTGACCAGTGCTCGGTCCTCAACGAGTTCAGCGACTACGAAAAGTATTACATGATAGGCGGCAACGCCAACTGGGCCAATATCCGCGGCATGCTCCAGTACAATACTTCCGGCCTGAAGCTGCTGGAGGAAAGCGCGTGGGAAGCTCCGAACATCGACGTGTGGGGCATTTCCGACATCGCCCTGTTCCGGGAGTCCATAGAAGTGCTTTCCAAGGGAGAGAAGCCCTTCGTCGCCGTCATACAGACGGCCTCCTTCCATCGCCCCTATACTATCCCGGACGATAATGAAGGCTTTGTCCTGCCCGAAGCTCCCAGTGCCGAAGCTCTGGCATGGTACGGCTACGAGAATGTCGAAGAATTCCGTTCCCTGAAGCTTTCGGATCATGCCCTGCGCCGCTTCTTCGACAAGGCCAGTCAGCAGCCGTGGTTCGAGAACACCATTTTCGCCATCATCGGCGACCACGGGCTGACTCACAATTCCCATAATATTACTCCCGCAATGCGTTCGTGCAAGCTTCAGGCATGGCATGTTCCGCTGCTCATCTATGCTCCGGGCGGACAGGTGGCCCCCGGTGTGAACGAGGCTTTCCACAGCCAGCCTGATGTCCTGCCGACCATGGCTTCCCTTGCCGGGCTTGACTACTTCACCAATACCCTCGGGCGCGATATGCTCGCTCCTGATTCCGCTGAGGATGACGCTGTTTTCATCAGCGTGAGCGACGATATCCGCTATCTGCTCAAAGACGGCTACGTTTACGCCATACGTCCTTCGGGCAATGCCCTGTATCGCCTTGATGAGCGTACTGCCGACGGCAAGGCGCGCGACCTTTCGAAGGAAGAGCCGGAACGCGCCGGCGCCATGCGTCAGCAGTCCATGGACTTCTACTATACCTCGCAGTGGCTCCTGCACAACAATGGCAAGGCCAGGGTGAGCGCGGCACGCAAGGCGCTTGAAGCCAGAGAGAAGGGCGGGAACTAGCATGGCCACAGTCACCATACATACCGACGGCTCCTGTCTCGGCAACCCCGGCCCCGGAGGCTGGGCGGCTGTGCTCACCTGCCCGAAGGCAGACGGCAGCATAGCGCGCCGCGAGATGAGCGGCGGTTTCGCCCGCACTACGAACAATCGCATGGAGATACTCGCCGTGCTGGAAGCTCTCGGCGCGCTCAAAGTGCCCTGCATCGTGGAACTTTATACGGACTCTCAGTATGTGGCCAAGGCCATCAAGGACCGCTGGCTCATAGGCTGGCAGAAGAACGGCTGGGTGAATTCTGCGAAAAAGCCGGTGAAGAACCAGGATCTGTGGAAGCGCATGCCCGCTCTGCTGGACCGCCATGAGGTGCATTTCCACTGGCTCAAGGGGCATGCCGGCCATGCCGAGAACGAACGCTGTGACGAGCTCGCCCGCGCTGAAGCCTCGAAAAAAGGCCTGCCGGACGATGAAGGATTCATGGAATGAACACGGGAAGCCCTTGCCCAGCGCGAGGGCTTCCTTATGTTAAGCGCAGAAAGCTGTTCTTGTAATGTTCAGCTTTTCTATGTTATTTTTCAGGTGCTATGACCAGAAAGGAATGGAAGATACAGGCGGCGCGCCGCCTTGCCTGCACAGATGCCCCCGCCCTGACGGCCCAGCTTCTGCTCTGCCATGTGCTCGGCATCGATCGTGTGGCTCTCATCGCTCACTCGGAAGAGGCCGTGCCCGAAGAGGTTGAAGCCCGGCTCGAAGATCTGCTGGCGCGCCGTTCCAGCGGAGAGCCGCTGGCCTACATTCTCGGCTCGCGCGAGTTCTACGGGCGCGATTTCGCTGTGGATGAACATACGCTTATCCCTCGTCCGGAAACGGAGCATCTCATCGAAACTGCGCTGGAGCTCTTCGACAGGCGCGGGATGGCCGACGCACCCCTGCGCTTTCTCGACCTCGGCACAGGAAGCGGATGCATCGCGGTAACGCTGGCGGCAGAACGTCCGGCGTGGCGGGGGACGGCAGTCGATATCTCTTCCGGGGCTCTGGAAAAGGCCCGCCAGAATGCCGCATCCAACGGCGCGGAGCTTTCTTTCCTGCTGGCGGACTTCACCCAGCCCCTGCCGTTCGAGCCCGCGAGCTTCGACCTCGTGGTGAGCAATCCTCCCTACATCAGCGAAGAGGAATACGCCGAGCTCGATGCCGGGGTGCGCGACTTCGAGCCTCGCTCGGCCCTTGTGCCCGGCCCTGAAGGCATGGAGCATCCCCGCGCGGTGGAGGCGGCGGCACGGCTTCTGCTCAAGCCCGGCGGCCTGTTCCTCATGGAGCATGGCTGGCTTCAGGGCGCGGCCTGCAGGGAACTGTGCCATGAAGATTTCTGGAGCGATGTCCATACCGGGCTCGATCTGGCCGGGAAGGACCGTTTCCTTTTTGCTGTTAGAACCGAAAAGAAATAGACCCGCACAAGCGGAAAGCGGCTATGCCGCAATATAAGGAGAAGATCATGCCGCAGAAAACTCTTGCAGGCTCCGTGATATGCACTGGCGTTTCCCTCCATGCCGGCACTCAGGTCAGCATGGAGTTCAAGCCCGCTCCTGCGGATACGGGCATAGTCTTTCATGTCCATGCCGAAGACGGCGAACACCTGCTGGCCCTGCGCCCTGAGGCTGTGAGCACCACTGAACTCGCCACGACCATCAGCAACGGCAAGGTCAGCGTGTCCACCATCGAACACGTTCTTTCTTCGCTCCGCGCTCTGGACATCGACAATGTGGAGATCCATGTCGTGGGCTGTGAAGTGCCTCTGCTGGACGGCTCTGCCAAGCTCATCGTGGAAGCTCTGGACAAGGCCGGCATAGTCGAGCAGGAGGCCCCGCGCCGCATGATGCGCGTGACCCGCGAGTTCTCGCTGGAGCAGAACGGCAAGTCCATTGCCGTGAAGCCTTACGACGGCTTCCGCGTGGACTACACCATCCGTTTCCCCCATCCCGTCATCGGCGAACAGCGCTTCGTGCTGGACATCTCGCCCGAGACCTTCCGCAGGGAGATCGCGAACGCCCGCACCTTCGGCTTCTTCCGCGAGGCCGAATACCTGCGCTCCCGCGGCCTTGCCCGCGGCTGTTCCCTGGATAACGTCATCGTCATCGACGACAACGGCGTGATGAACGAGGGCGGCCTGCGCTTCCCCGACGAGTTCGTGCGCCACAAGATACTGGACTTCATCGGCGACATGGCCATGCTCGGCAAGCCCATGCTCGGCGAATTCACGGTGTCCTGTTCCGGCCATGCGCATAACAACGCCTTCCTGCGCCAGCTCGACCAGCTTGAAGGCGCGCTGGAAGCTGTGGACTGCTGATATTCCCACCGGCCTGCGCCGCATTGATGGAGGACTCGATGGAAGCTTCGTATTTTGATATGGTCACAGGCCGTGCGCCTGCTGAACTGCGCATCGACAACGTACGCATAGTGGACGTGTTTTGCGGCGAGGTGCGGGAGGGCTCTGTCTGTGTGGGCGGAGGCCGCATCCTCGGCTTTTCGAGGCTGGAGGCCCGCGAGATCGTGGACGGGCAGGGGGCATGCCTCATCCCCGGCCTCATCGACGGCCATGTGCATATCGAGTCTTCCATGCTCTGCCCGGCGCGCTTTGCCGAGCTCATCCTGCCCTTCGGCACGACTACTGTCGTTGCCGACCCGCATGAGATAGCCAACGTCAAGGGCATGGACGGACTGCGCTATATGCTCGAAGCTTCGCGGGGCCTGCCGCTTTCTGTGCGCGTCATGCTTTCGTCCTGCGTTCCCGCTCTGCCTGTGGAGGACGCCGGGGCGACTCTGGAAGCCGCCGACCTCGCTCCCCTGCTTTCCGATCCGGATGTGGGCGGACTTGCCGAGATGATGAACGTGCCCGGCCTTCTGGGCGGTGCGCCCGATGTTCTGGCAAAGGTGGGTGCCGCTCAGGCCGCAGGCAAGGTCATCGACGGCCACGCTCCCATGCTTTCCGGCGCCGGGCTGGATGCCTATGCCGCCCTCGGCGTGAATACCGACCATGAATGCACGACTCCGGAAGAGCTGAAGGAGCGCGTGGCTCGCGGCATGTATGTGCTCATGCGCGAAGGCTCTGCCGGGCGCGAAGTGAAGAAGCTCCTGCCTGGGCTCACGCCTGCCAATCAGCGCCGCTGCCTTTTCTGCACCGATGATCGCCAGCCGGCCGATATCCTCGAACGCGGCCACATCAACGGCATACTCAAGCTGGCCGTTGAAAACGGCGTGGACGCTGTGGACGCCGTGCGCATGGCCACGCTCAACGCGGCCGAATGCTACGGTCTGCGCGACCGCGGCGCCATCGCTCCTGGGCGCCGGGCCGACCTCGTGCTGGTAAAGGACCTTAAGGACTTCGAGGTGCTGGCCTGCTGGGCCGGAGGCGAACTCGTGGCTCGCGAAGGCCGCATGCTCCGCAGTCTCGATATGCTCGATCCCGGCGTCTTGAAGTCCAGCGTGAACCTTGCCCCCCTGCCTGCGCGCCCCTTCTCCGTAAAGGCGTCCTCCGGCAGAGCGCGTGTCATAGGGCTGCTGGAACATTCTCTCATCACCGAATGCCGCGTGCAGGAGGTCGCTACCCGTGAAGGCGGAGAAGTGGAGCTTGCCGATAATCCCGGCCTGCTCAAGATAGCTGTCATCGAACGCCATCACGCCACCGGCAAGATAGGCGTCGGCCTGCTCGATGCGCAGTACGGGCTGAAAGGCGGCGCCATCGCTACCACCATCGCCCACGACTCCCATAATATCGTGGTTGCGGGCGACGATGAGGCGGATATGCTCCTTGCCGTTCAGGAGATGGAGCGCATCGGCGGCGGCATCGTCATGGTGTCCGGCGGCAGGGTGCTTGCCGAGCTTCCCCTGCCCATCGGCGGCCTCATGAGCGACAGGCCGGCGGAAGAAGTGGCGCAGAAGCTTCAGGAACTGCTTTGCCTCGCCAGCAGTCATTACCATATCTGGGAAGGCGCGGATGCCTTCATGACGCTGAGCTTCCTGGCCCTGCCAGTCATACCGCATTTCAAAATAACTGCTCGCGGCCTTTTCGACATGGATACGTTCTCCTTCGTGGACGTGGATGCGGAAAAGTAGCCGAAGGAGGGAAGGGCATGACCATGAATTTTGTCGAATCCCTGCGCAACTGCCTGACCATCAAGTACTGCAGCACCAGAGGCAGAGCTTCGCGTTCTGAGTACTGGTGGTTCCTGCTTTTCGCCTCAGTTGTTGGAGGCGTACTGGAGCATCTTGCAGATGGAGGCGGTGCGATTTCCGTGGTGGCGGGCCTTGCCTCGCTTGCTCTTTTCCTGCCTCAGATATGTGTGACCAGCCGCCGCCTGCATGACATAGGATGGTCCGGCTGGTGGCAGCTGTTCCCGCTGGCTCTTGTCTTTTCCGGCATTCTTTCCATCGCTGCGGACGGGAGCGGCATGCTCTGCGCCCTGTGCGTTATCGGAGGCATCGCTTTTGGCCTGTATTTCGGCCTCCGCAAGGGTACTGCTCCGGGCGAGCCTAATCCCTACGGAGGTGCGCCGGACTCCTTCCATGAGCCTTGCCGGCCCGTGAAGCCTGCCCCGGCGCAGGTCGAAGACTTCGTTCTCGAAGAGGAGACCGCCTCCGCCACCTGCCCGAACTGCGGCAAGCCGTTCGCGGAGGGCGACAGGTTCTGCGGCCATTGCGGACATGCGTGGCCTTCTGCGCCGAAATGCCCTTCCTGCGGGCGTGAGCTGACGGATGACAGCCGCTTTTGTACGAAATGCGGCGCAAAGCTGAAAGACTGATATCACCATATTCCACAAAAACTGAGGGCCGATGCGCTGGACGGAGTCCAGAGCTTCGGCCCTCAGGATTATGGGGGCGTGGGGGAGATTATCTCCCCCGCAAAATCTTTTACTTCAGCACAGGCATGGGGCCGAAGGCGGCTTCGTAGCGGGCGCGGAAGGTCTCGGTGTCGAACTTGTGGAGCTGGGTGCCGTACTGTTCTACGCAGTAGCTGGAGGAGACGGCGCCGAGGCGGGCGGCGAAGGCTATGCCCATGCCGGCATGCAGGCCCTTGAGCAGGCCGGAGCGGTAGGAGTCGCCAGCGCCGGTGGGGTCGGAAACGGCTTCAGGGGCGACAGCAGGCACGTCGTAGGGCTTGGCTCCCTTCTGCAGGATGCGGGAACCCTTGGAGCCGTAAGTCACGATGAGGTATTCCACTCGGTCGAGCAGGGCTTCGCGGTCGAGGCCGGTCATCTTGCCGATGAGCTCGATCTCGTAGTCGTTGCCGATGAGCACGGTCGCACCGGTGAAGCCGGCCACGAGCTGTTCGCCGGTCATGCTGGTGATCTGCTGGCCGGGGTCGAAGATGTACTTCACGCCGTTCTCACGATAGAAGGCGGCGAGGTTCACCATGTCGTCCATGTTGCCGGGGCCGATGAGGGCCCAGTCGCCTTCCTTGACGGCAGGGGTCTTGCCGGGGAAGGCAGGGACTTTCATGGCGGCGGGAGAGAAGCCGGTGATCTGGTTGCCGGCCTGGTCGCTGGTGATGTAGGCGCAGGCGGTGAAGTCGTCGTCCACAGTGTTCACGCCTTCGAGGCTGATGCCGAGGGCAGTGAGTTCCTGGCCGTATTCCGCAAAATCCTTGCCCACCGAAGTATAGATGACGGAAGGCTCGTTCAGCAGGGCGAGGGTGTAGGCGATGTTGCCGGCCGTGCCGCCGCGTTTGACCTCGACGCGGTCGATAGGGAAGCAGACGTTCAGGAAGTGCAGCTTTTCAGGAAGGATATGGTCTTCGAAGTGACCAGGGAAGGTCATGATGCGGTCGAAGGCGAGAGAACCGGAAAGATGGATCATAGGGGCTCCGTATGGGGGATGTATGCCGGGAAACAGCGGCGTGAGGCACGCTCCTTCTTTTGTAACGACAGGGGAGGGCCTTGGCAAGCGTATCCGGGGCAGGGAAGGCCTTTTCTTGCCGGAGCGGAAATAATGGAGTAAAAATAGCCCGGAAGGTAAAGCCTGTCATCCCGCGCGGTTCGAGCCGTGACTGGAAAGACGAAGAGAGGCATGAATGAGAAAGACTGAGAAGGCGAAGCGCGCCGCAGCCATATTGGAGCTTCTGAAAGAACGCTATCCTGTGCCGGAGACCATGCTCACGCATGAGAATCCGTGGGAGCTCATGATAGCGACCATCCTTGCCGCCCAGTGCACCGATGCCCGTGTGAACACCATAACGCCCGAGCTGTTCCGCCGCTGGCCCGGACCTGCGGAAATGATGCACGCTCCTCTTGAAGAACTGGAAAGCGTCATCCGCCCGACTGGTTTCTACCATAATAAGGCCAAGAACATCCTCGGCGCGGCCCGCCGGGTGGCCGAAGTCTTCGGAGGCGAAGTTCCCCAGACGCTGGAAGAGCTCATAACCATTCCCGGAGTGGCCCGCAAAACGGCCAATGTGGTACTGTGGGGAGCGTTCGGCATCAATCAGGGGCTGGCTGTCGATACCCATGTGAAGCGCATCTCCTTCCGGCTGGGACTCACGAAGAATACCGATCCGGTGAAGATAGAGCAGGACCTGATGAAGATATTCCCCCGGAGCGAATGGGGCGACGTGAATCACAGGCTGGTCTGGTTCGGCCGCGATGTGTGCGATGCCCGCAAGCCGGCCTGCGAGTCCTGTGAGCTGGCAGAACTTTGCCCCCGCTGCGGAGTGACGAAGAAATGAAGAAACTGCATCTGCTGATGGTCCTTTTCACCGTGCTGCTTACGGCATGCGCTTCTCGGGATATGCGCATGGTCGATGCCAAAGACGATGCGGCCTTTGCGGCCATGTATCTCGCCATGAAGCCAGCCATGCAGGAGAGGCACCTGGTGGACAAGAAGGGCAACTGGTATGAGCCGCTTATGAGCATGGGGCCTGAGGACGCAGGAATCAGGCTGCTGGACAGCCTTTCTCCTGAGTTCTGCAGAGCCGAACTGAATGAAGAGGGGGCAAGATCGTTCCGCGACATGCTGATGCCGCATGACAAGGTGACGGTCGGGCCGGTGAGTGCAACGCTCCGCATGCAGGCGCATACGGTGCGCCTCCAGCTCACGGCGGTGGCAGACTGGAGCGGCAACGGGAAGGACGACTGGCTCGTGACCTGCCGCACGGTGAAGAATTCCGCTCCTGAAGAGCCGCATGAGTACTTCCTGCTCATCACGGATACGGAAGCCGCCGTGCTCCATCCTTATGTGCTCATGGAACGCCGTCATCTCTATGGTCGGGCTGTCATCGTGCGCGACAACAGCCTGTCGAACTATCTGGCCCCTTCGATGGTCGAGATCGAGCAGGGCGAAGCTGATGTGACCCTGGCCCCCACGAAAAAAGAACATGGCTTTGATAAGTCCACGTTGAAAAGTTCTTCCCTGAGCAACTAGAACTTTCAATATCCCATAAAAGGGCCCATGCGCTGAATCCGGTTCAGTACATGGGCCCTTTTGCGGTGGAAGAAGTGGGGGGGGCGTCAGCTCCGTGCGGCCTTCACGAAGTTTTCCGCCCAGTGAGGAACGGCAGGGGCAAAGAGGTGGGTCCAGCAGGCGAAAGTCCGGCGGGTGAGCAGGCCGTCGTACTGCAGGCCATCCTTCTCATACATGCCGACTCCCGGCTTGAGGATGAGGCAGGCTGCGGGGAATGCGTTGCCCGGCCATTCACAGCGGGAATAGTGGAATTCGTGACCTGTCCATTCAGAGCCGAGAGGGTGGAAAGGATTTTCGCCGATGGTGCTGGCAGTGACATAGCCCAGCCCCTGGGGGCGGGGATAGAAGCGGGGGCGGGCAGGGTAGAGCCCGGCCATGGAACGGGGGCCGCTGTCGAGCAGGAGAGCCTCGCTCAGTACCATGAAGCCGCCGCATTCCGCATAGATGGGACGCCCGGCGTAAGAGAGGGCGCGTATTTCCCCGAGATGGGGAGAGCTCGAGATGTCGCTGGCAAAAAGCTCGGGATATCCGCCGCCGAGATAGAGCCCGTCGAGCTGAGGCCACGGCGTTGGGTCGAGTATGCTCAGGGGGACGAGCTCCGCGCCTGCGTCCGTCAGGGCATCGAGGTTTTCCTGATAGTAGAACCAGAGGGCATCGTCGAGAACGAAGCCGATGCGCGGACGGGCCGTGGGAGCGTGGGGGGCTGTGGAAGGTGCTGGATCGGGCAGGGAAGGCACAGTGCGCGCAAGCGAGAGCAGGGCGCCGATGTCGGCGTTTTCCTCAAGTATGTCGGCGAGCTGGTCGAGAAGTTCATGGGTCGACTCATCGGCACGGTTCAGCGCAAGGCCCATGTGGCGTTCGGGGAGGGGGTTGTTTCGCAGGCGCGGGAGTACGCCAAGCACGGGGATGTCAGTGTACTGCTCTATGGCCTGACGGAGCATGGCGGCGTGGCGCGGGTTGGCCACGTTGTTCAGCATTACGCCGCCAATGCGCACGCCGGGCTCGAAGGCGGCCATGCCCGCCACGATGGCGGCGGCAGTGCGCGTCATTTTGGCACAGTTCATGGTGAGCACGACGGGGGCTTTCAGCAGGCGGGCGACATGGGCCGTGGAACAGGTGCCCGTAACGTCGCGCCCGTCGAAAAGGCCGCGATTGCCTTCGATGACGGCGATATCGGCAGGCCGGCGGGAGCATACGGAAACAAACTGGCGGAGCAGGGCTTCGTCGTTCTGGAAATAAGGGTCGAGGCAGGCGGCAGAGCGGCGGGCGGCAAGTGCCAGCCATGCGTAGTCGATGTAGTCCGGACCTTTCTTGCAGGGCTGTGCGGCGAGGCCGCTGCGCGTGAAGAGGCGGGTGAGGCCCAGAGAGACGAGAGTCTTGCCGCTGCCGCCGGAAAGACCGGAAATGACGAGTCGTGCCTGTTCCATGGAAATATGGCTGAGTTGGATTTCGGGTTCAGGATAAGGAAAAAGGGGGAAGCTCCCAAAGGAGCTTCCCCCATAGCATTCCAGATATCTGGAAAGTCTGCGAACTTACAGCCTAGGCTGTGTTATCGCAGGCTCCGCTTTTCAGCGGCAGGAAGTCTGACTTAGTCGTCAGCTTCTTCCTTCTTGCCCATGCCCTTGAGGCCGTACATGGTGGTGGAGCCGGAGGACCAGTAAGCCACCTTTTCTTCGTTCACGAGGGCGGTCAGCACAGCCTTAACCTTGCGGGGGCTGGCGCCGGGGAACAGTTCGAGGAACTGGTTGAAGTAGTACTTGGTCTTGGCGCCGGGCTTGCTGGTCTTTTCAACGAGCCAGTTGTAGACGAGAGCGGTGTCTTCGTCGGTCACGCCAGCGGTGCCAGCTTCGCCGTGAGCTTCAGCGCCCTTGTAGGCGTCGGCAGCCATTTCGGAGAACTTGAACTGGGTGGACTGGCGCCAGCTGTAGTAAGCGTGGTCGCGGAAGTCGTCGATGAGCTGAGGAGTGAACTCGAGGTCGCACACTTCGAAGAACTTTTCCCAGCCGATGCGTTCGGCCCAGTCGCCAAGGCGTTCGTACTTGTTGGCGTTGGCAGCGTACACGTCAAGGATGTGCTTCACGGTAGCGCAGAGGGTAGGCCAGCGAGGAGTTTCGTTTTCGATGTAGGAAACGACGACCTTGGAGAACTTGGGACGGCTGATACGGTTGGAGATCTTGCCGCCGACCATGATGAGGCAGCCGTCGCCTTCGCCATCGGAGATGGGGAGAGCGGGGCACATGGTGTAGCAGTTACCGCAGTACATGCAGCGTTCGCCCTTGATGGCCACGGAGTTGACCTTCTTGCCTTCGAATTCTTCCTTGGTGGGACGCACGGCGGCCACGGGGCAGGCGGCGACAGCAAGGGGGATTTCGCAGAGCTGGTCAACCCATTCCACGTCGATCATCGGAGGCTTGCGGTGGATACCGACGATACCGATGTCGGAAACGTGCACGGCGCCGCACATGTTGAGGCAGCAGGCCAGGGAGATGCGCACGGGGGCGGGCAGGCGATGGTTCTGGAAGTCTTCGAAGACGGTGTCCATCAGAGCCTTAACCGGGCCGGAGGCGTCGGTAGCGGGGGTGTGGCAGTGCATCCAGCCCTGGGTGTGCACGATGTTGGTCACGCCGGCACCGGTGCCGCCGATGGGGAACTTGAAGGAACCGCCGGCGAACTTGCGGGAAGCAAGGTCGGCCTTGAGGGCAGCGAGGGTTTCTTCGTCGGTCACCATGAATTCGACGTTGTTACGAGTGGTGAAACGCACGCAGCCGCCGCAGTACTTGTCGGCGATTTCGCAGATTTCACGGATGTGCACGGTGGTGATGGTACGAGCGCCGCCGCAGCGGACGGTGTACACCTTGTCGCCGGATTCGGC
>JAFQPD010000010.1 GCA_017411945.1 Mailhella sp. | reverse complement strand
GTGCGCCCCTACGCCATGTTCATGGAAGAGGTGGACAGGGAAAAATACCCTCAGGTCGAACAGAAGTTCCGTTTCGAGAAGTACGAGGGGGCTGTCGAACGCTAGGCACAGACCTCTGCCGAGACTCCCCTGTTTCCTGCCTGCTTTGTGCGGGCGGGAGCGCAAAAAAAAGCCGCCGCGGGTATTTCCTGCGGCGGCTTTGCTGTCAGTGTGTCAGAACCTTACTTCTTGTTCTTGGCGTTCCACTGGTCGGAGTTGGGGAAGAACAGGGGCTGGCCGTACTTGTCCTTGCCGAAGTCGCGGATGAGGATCTGGGCTTCGTCGCCCACGACCCAGTCGGCGAACTTCAGGGCTTCATCCTTGTGGATGGAAGGGAACTTCTCGGGGTTCACGCGGATGATGGCGATGAGGTTCAGCATGAGGGGGTCGGCTTCCATGAGCGGCACCACGGAGACCTGGTCCTTCAGGGTGAGCCAGGTGGCGCGGTCCATGAGGGTGTAGGCCTGCTTCTCGTTCACGTAGAGCGTGGTGGCCTTGTTGCCCTTGGAGCCGCCTTCCCACTTTTCGTACCAGTCGCCGGAAGGAGTGATGCCTGCGGCCTGCCAGAGTTCCATTTCCTTCACGTTGGTGCCGGACTTGTCGGCGCGGGAAACAAAGTGGACCTTGGCGGCGGCGAGCTTGGCCATGGCCTCGGTCACCTTCTTCATGCCCTTGACGCCTGCGGGGTCGTTCTTGGGGCCGAGGATGACGAAGTCGTTATACATGACGTCGCGGCGGTCGATGCCGAAGCCGGCGGCGCAGAAGGCGTCTTCAAGCTTGCGGGCATGCACCATGACGAGGTCGAAGCTGCCGCTTTCGGCCTTTTTCAGAGTTTTGCCGGTGCCGGCCTTTTCCATGGTGATCTCGATGCCGGTCTTCTTGGAGAAGGTGTCGGCGAGCAGGGGGAGCATGCCGGCGTCTACCGGGCCGATGGTGGAGGAGATGCGCAGGGTCTCAGCGGCCTGAGCAGGGAGCACGCAGAGCGAGACGCTCATGGCGGCCATGACAACGAAACGAAGGAAATTCATAAAGCCTCCCGTAAAGGGTTATATTGCCGCCTCCAAAACGGAGGTCGAAGCTGATGGAGGATCGGCTAGTCGCCGTCGTATTCCCAGAGCACTTCTCCGCTGCGTCTGGTGTCGTAGCCGCCCATGTCGGCCACGGCCTTGCGGAATTCGGAGGAACGTATGACATCGAGCAGGGCCTGAATGCGTTCGTCGTCGGCCCATGCCTTGGCCACCACGAGGTCGTACTGCTCTACCCCCACGGGGACGAAGTCCAGCCCGAGGGCAGCGGCTGCGGCACGCACGCCGAGGGCGCAGTCCGCACGGCCGGAAAGCACGGCGGCGGCCACGTTCATATGCGTGTATTCTTCGTCGCGGTAGCCGCGTACCTTGGCGGGCAGCATGCCGCGCGCCTTCAGCTCATAGTCGAGGAGCACGCGCGTGCCGCTCCCGCGCTGGCGGTTGATGAAGGAAACGTCCTCGCGCAGGAGGTCTTCGAATCTCGTGATGCCCTTGGGATTGCCGGGCAGGACGAGGAAGCCCTGTTCGCGGTCGGCAAGGTGCACGAGCAGGGAAGGCACGCCCTTCAGGTGATCGCGCATGGCCTGCCTGTTGTAGTCGCCCGTGCCTTCGTCGAGCAGGTGGCAGCCGGCGAGGTGGCACTGCCCGCGCGAAAGGGCCAGCAGGCCGCCCAGAGAGCCCACATGCGCCGAGGTGAGGCGGAAGCGCGGATGCGTGCGGCGGAGCATGCTGTCGATGAGGTCCAGCGTATTGTCGTGACTGCCGATGACGAGGAGCGCGCCCTCTATCTGTTCGCGGGTGCGGATGAGCTCGGCCTGCACGGGCTTGCCGGCGTCGAGGCCCTCGCAGTCGCGGGGCACGCGGATGACGGCGTCGGCGCGGGAAAGGCTGGTCACAGTGCCTGCGCCGCGCGGGAGAGAGACGGCGTAGCAGGTGTCGCCCACCATGCCGAGGCGCACGCGGATGCGCTCTTCCATGCCGGGGCGGGAGGGCAGGGCGTTGCAGGGCACCACGTCCATGTATTCCTTATGCCTGAGGCCGCGCTTCTGCCACAGGGCGAGAAGCGGCAGGACGAATTCTTCCACGGCAACGATGGCCGAAACAGGGTAGCCCGGCGTTCCGATGACGGGCACCATGCGCTCCCCGGCGCGGACTATGCCCAGGGCCGTGGGCTTTCCGGGCATGACGGCTATGCCGTGCACATAGAGTTCGCCCAGCGAGCGGATGACCGAGGCCGTGTAGTCGTGCGAGCCGGCGGAAGATCCGGCGTTCATCATGATGAGGTCGGCCCCGTCTTCGGCGGCGGCGAGTATGGCGGCACGGATGGCGTCGGGGTCATCGGGGACTATGGGGCGCGTCTCGGTGACGCCGCCGGCTTCCTGGATGAGGGCGGAGAAGACGAGGGAATTGAATTCCGGCAGGACGCGGCCTGCGCGGAGGTCTTCTTCCTTGGCTTTGTCGAGGGAGACTATCTCGGAGCCGCTGGGGATGACGGCCACCTTGGGGCGGCGGAACACTGCGGGGCGGAGCACGCCTGCGGCGGCGAGGGCGCCGAGCTCATAGGCTCCGATCTCGATGCCGGGGGCGAGTATGATCTCGGTGGCCACCATGTCTTCGCCGAGCTTGCGCACATGCTGCCAGGGGAAGGCGGCCTTTTCCGTGACCACGGAGCGGCCTTCGTCCTCGACGTTGAGGTCTTCCACCTTGATGACGGCGTTGGTCCCGGCGGGGAGCGGGTGGCCGGTGTTTATCCAGAAGGCATCCTTGCCGACTTCAAGGCTGAGCGGGCGGCGGGCGGAAGCGGTGAACGTGGCTTCGGCCTTCACGGCAACGCCGTCCATGGCCGCGCCGTGGAAGGCGGGCGAGGAGCGCAGGGCTTCGACCGGGCGGGAGAGCACGCGGCGCAGGGCCTGCTGGAGCGGAACTTCCTCTTCGCCGAGGGCGGCGCAGGGGCAGAGTTCGGCTATGCGCGAGAACCAGAGTTCGCGGGCCTCTTCCGGGGCTTTCATGGTAAGGTAGGTATTGCGGGCCATGGGATTTCCTTGCGTTGGTTGAAGGCTAGGCGAGGAGCTCGGCCCAGACTTCTTCGCCTGCGTACAGGCCTTCGCTGTTTTCGGGGCAGATGACTATGGCATCGGCATGGACGAGGCCGGACATGAGGCCGGAGGGCAGGAGTATGGGCTCGGCGGCCCAGCCTTCTTCGGTGCGGGAAAGGCGCACGCGCACATAGTCGCGGCGGCCCTGGGCGGAAGCCATGGCACGGGTGAGGCGGGCGCGTACTCCGGGCCGGAATTTTTCCTCGCCGCCCTGCAGGTGCAGGAGCAGGGGCAGGAGAAAGGCGCGGGCCGTGACGAGGGCCGCGCCCACATGGCCGGGCAGGCCCATGAGGCACTTTTCGCCGGAGCGGGCGAGTATGAAGGGCTTGCCGGGGCTGATGGCCGCGCCGTGCACGAGGAGCTCGCTTTCCGGCATGGAGGTGAATATGTCCACAGTATGGTCGCGCATGCCTGCGGAAGAGCCGCCGGAGACCAGCACCACGTCGGCCTTCTCGCGGGCGCGGCCGATGGTCTCGCGCAGGAGGGCCACGTCGTCGCGCACGAGGCCGGCAAGTTCCACTTCCGCTCCGGCGGCACGGCAGAAGGCGGCGAGGGAATGGGAGTTCACGTCGCGCACCTGGCCGGGAGCGGGCTTTTCACTGCAGGGCACGAGCTCGTCGCCGGTGGAGACGATGACCACGCGCGGGCGGCGGCGCACCGGCACTTCTGTCTGCCCAAGAGCGGCGAGCAGGCCTATCTCCTGCGGGCGCAGCCGGCGGCCGGCAGGGATGAGCAGCGCGCCTTTCGCGGCGTCGTCGTCCTTATAGATGACATGGTCGCCGGGGGCCTGCGAACGCACCAGCTCCACGAGCGTGTCGCTCACGGGGCGGGAATGCTCCACCATGACCACGCAGTCCGCGCCTTCGGGCAGCATGCCGCCGGTGAGTATGCGCGCCGCTTGGCCTTCCTCGATGATGAGGCCGGGCATCTTGCCCATGCTGAGGTCGCCCACGCATTCGAGCAGGGCGGGCGCGCCTTCGCTCGCGCCGAACACGTCGCGGGCATGTACGGCCCAGCCGTCCACGGTGGAACGGTCGAAGCCGGGCAGGTCCTCAGGGGCATGCCAGTCTTCGGCCAGCCAGCGTCCGGCGGCCTCGGAAAGGGGCACTTTTTCGGTGTCGAGGGGGGCGAAAGTGCGTATGAGGGCCAGCACTCCTTCAACGGATTTCAGGGTGAGGAAGGATTTCATACCTGCTCCAAGAGTTCTGAATTGACCGGAAAACGAGGGTTGATTTCAAAATCCATCAGAAAATCAGCTATTTTTGAAATAAAAACATTGTGAAAAAAATCTTGAATTCTGAAAATAAAGTTATTTTTTCCCGTGGCTTGCATAATATCACTTTTTGAAATAAAGTAAACGCCAAGAAATCTTTCCGCCTCATCCTGCGGCGGATAAAACTCATATCAAGGAGCTCTTCCCATGAACAAGTTCAGCAAAACTCTGTTCGGTGCTCTGCTTTCGCTGGCCTTCGTCCTGCCTGCCCAGGCTGAGACCCTCATGATGGCTACCACCACCAGCACCGATAACTCCGGCCTCCTCGACTTCCTCGCCCCCAGCTTCAAGGCTGAAACCGGCATCGACCTCAAGTGGGTGGCCGTGGGCACCGGCAAGGCCCTCGAGATCTCCAAGAACTGCGACGCCGACGTGCTCCTCGTGCACGCTCCCGCCGTGGAAAAGAAGTTCGTGGAAGAAGGCTTCGGTGTGGACCGCCGCCAGATCATGTATAACGATTTCGTCATCATCGGCCCCAAGGCCGACCCCGCCAAGGTCGCCGGCAAGACCACTGCCGAAGCTCTGAAGGGCATCTATGACGCCAAGGCCGTGTTCGTTTCCCGCGGCGACAAGTCCGGCACCCACAATGCCGAAAAGAAGCTCTGGAAGGCCAACAGCCTCACCCCAGACCAGGAGAAGTTCTACATTTCCGCCGGTCAGGGCATGATGGCCACCATCAACATCGCTGCTGAAAAGGGCGGCTACACCCTTACCGACCGCGCCACCTGGATCAAGTTCGCCGCCAAGCAGGGCGACGCCAACCCCCTCGCCATCGTGGTCGAAGGTGACAAGGCCCTCTTCAATCAGTATAGTGTGATGACCACTAACCCCGCCCGCTGCGCTAACGTCAAGGTGGAGCTCGCCAAGCAGTTCGAAGACTGGTGGGTGGACCCCAAGACCCAGAAGCGCATCGGCGAATACACTCTTGAAGGCAAGCAGCTCTTCTTCCCCAACGCCGGCAAGTAAGTCGCTGTGAAACCATGCAGGCGGGCCGGAAGGCTCGCCTGCTTTTTTATGCGAAGGTCAGTCCATGGGTTATTTCTACGACGGCATTCTTAAGGCGGCAGATATGCTCCTCAATATGGATGCGGCCACCTTCTCCGCCATAGAGGCCACGCTTGCCTCCACTGCATGCGCACTCCTCTGCGCCATGACGTTCGGCCTGCCCCTGGGCTTCCTCATCGGCTATACCGATTTTCCCGGGAAGAAGCTGGCGCGCCTCGTTTCCGATACTCTCCTCGCCTTCCCCACGGTGCTTATCGGCCTGCTGGTCTATATTTTCATCACCTATCGCGGCCCGCTTGGGCATCTTGGCCTGCTTTTCACTTTGCCCGGCATGGTCATAGGCCAGACCATACTGGCCCTGCCCATCATCGTTTCATGGACGGCGCAGGCCGTAGAGAACCTCGACCCGCGCTGCCGCCAGACACTGCTCACCCTTGGCGCGAGCCCGTGGCAGACGGCCCTGCATACCATGCGCGAGGTGCGCTACGACCTTGCCATGGTCTGCGTCACGGCTTTCGGCCGCGTGGTCACGGAAGTGGGCGTGGCCATGATGCTGGGCGGCAACGTGCGCTACCATACCCGAACCATGACCACGGCCATATCGCTGGAAACCAGCAAGGGCGAGTTCGCCCAGGGCATTGCTATGGGTATTGTGCTCCTCGGCATAGCCTTCATCGTCAATGCGGCGCTCACATGGCTGCGCCACAGGGGGCGCGCATGAGCAAAGTCTTCGAGATACGCTCCCTCCGCAAGGAATACGGCGGCCTGCCTGCCCTCGAACTTTCCGAGCTCGACGTCATGCAGGGCGAGCTGCTTTCCCTCGTGGGCCGCAACGGCTCCGGCAAATCCACTCTCCTGCGCATGCTGGCCTTCCTCGAGGAGCCCAGCTTCGGCACGCTGAAGTATTTCGGCGGGGCAGACCCGCGCCGGGAAGTGACGCTCCTTCTGCAGAACCCGTACCTGCTCAGATGTTCCGTGTTCGAGAACGTGACTCTCGGCCTGCGCCTCCGAGGCGACAGGGCAGACCTGTCCGCTCGCTACGCCGAAGCCATGAAGGCCGCTGGCTTTGCCTGCCCGGAAGCCATGGCCTCGCGCTTTTCCAGCCAGCTTTCCGGCGGCGAACGCCAGCGCATATCCCTCGCCTCGCGCATCATCATGAAGCCGCGCGTGCTCCTGCTGGACGAGCCCACGGCCCATGTGGACGCCGCCAGCGAGCTCATGATACTCGACACTGTGCGCGCCTGCCTCGAACAGGACACCACAGTCGTCTGCGCCACGCACGACCGCCAGCTCTTCGCAGGCTTCCCCTCTGTCCGGGAAGTGGAGCTGAAGCGCGTCTAGATTTTCCGCCCATGAAAAAAGACCGGCCCGCGAGAAACGGCCCGGTCTTTTTTCATGCTTTGCGAATGCGCTAGCCGCCGATGGCGGACATACTCTTCAGGGCCACGGGGCCGGAGCTCCGGGCCAGGATATCGGACCCGATGGGCTTATGGGCCACGGCCTCGGTGATGACGCGGCGCACGGCTTCGATGCCTTCTTTGCGCAGGACGTCGCGCACGGGCCATTCCCTATCGTCGTAGAGGCAGGTGCGTATCTGCCCGTCGGCCGTGAGGCGCAGGCGGTTGCAGGACTGGCAGAAGCTGTGCGTCACCGAGGAGATGAGGCCGAAGCGTCCGGCGGAGAGGCGTCCTTCCCTGTCCCTGAGCTTCCAGAGCTTGGCCGGGCCGCGTTCCTCGGCGTTGCGGTTGTCATCGTCGCAGGGCACGAGCTCCCAGTGTTCGCGGGCGGCGGCCAGTATCTCGGCGTAGGGCCAGAACAGGGAATCGGTCCAGATGCTGCCCTCACCCATGGGCATGAACTCGATGAAGCGCACGTCTATGGGGCGATCCATGGCAAGTGCGGCAAGGGCGGGAAGCTCCTTGTCGCTATGGCCTCGCATGGCCACGGCGTTTACCTTGAGCGGCATGCCGAGCCCGGCCATGCGGTCGAGGTTCGCCAGCACTTCGGGCAGGAGGTCGCGGCCGGTTATCTCGGCGAAGCGGTCGCGGTCCAGCGTGTCCAGCGAGAGGTTCACCATGGCGTCCAGCTCCTTCAGCTCTTCGATGTGCTGGCCGAGCAGGGTGCCGTTGCTGGTGATGCGCAGGCCGATGCCGGGGTGCGAGAGCCGGATGCGGCGCAGGAAGTCCATGAAGCCCTTGCGCGCGAAGGGTTCGCCGCCGGTGAAGCGCAGCTTGCGTACGCCCATGCTCACCGCGAGGCCGATGATCTCTTCCATCTCCTCGAAGCGCAGTATGCTCTCGTGGGGGATGAAGGGCATGTCCTTGTCGCGGCAGTAGCGGCAGCTCAGGTTGCAGCGGTCGGTGACGGAAACGCGCAGGTAGCGCACCGCGCGGCCGTGGGCGTCAAGGAGTTCGTTACGGGCGAGTTCGTTCATGGCAGGCTCGCAGGTTTACGCGCGGCCGCAGTCGCGCATGTCGCCGTTCAGCTTTTCGAGGGCGTGGGGCAGTATGGGCAGTATGGCGGAAAGGTTTTCCGCAGCCGCCTTGTGGCTGCCGGGCAGGGCTATGACCATGCTGGTGCCCATGGTGCCGGCGAGGCAGCGGGAAAGCACGGCGTGGGGCGTATGCTTCAGGCCTTCGGCGAACATGACCTGTTCGAAGCCGGGGAGGCGGCGGTCAAGTTCGGGGATGAGGGCTTCGGGCGTGGTGTCGCGCGGGGAGAGGCCGGTGCCGCCGGTGGTGACGATGAGGCCCCAGCCGAGGCCGGACAGCTTCTTCACCAGGGCGCGCAGGGCCGCCGGGTCGTCGGGCAGGATGAAGTTCTGCACGCGGGCGGGGGAAAGGCCTTCGAGCAGGGCGGCGAGGGCCGGGCCGCTCCTGTCTTCGCGTTCGCCGGCATAGCCCTTGTCGGAAAGGGTGACCACGGCGCAGGCGAGGCCTTCGCCTTCCCACTTTTCGGGGAGCGGGCGGGCTTCGGGCAGGGGGGCGGCGTCCACAGTGAAGAGCAGGGGCTCTTCCGCCTTGAAGAGGCCGCTCTTGCCGCCGGACTTCAGGATGAGGCGGGTGTCGCCGATGACAACGTCCTTCTGCACGGCCTTCACCATGTCATAGATGGTGGCGGCGGCTATCTGTGCGCCGATGACGGCTTCCATTTCCACGCCGGTGCGGTCGCTGGTGCTGGCCGAGGCTTCGATGAGCACGGAGGGCGGCTCGTCGCGCACGAGGAAGCGCACGTCGGCATGGGTGAGAGCCAGCGGGTGGCACATGGGGATGAATTCGGAAGTGCGCTTGGCCGCCATGATGCCGGCTATCTGCGCCACGGTGAGCACATCGCCCTTGGGCAGGGCCTTGGCCTTGAGCAGTTCCAGCGTGGAGGAGGAGACATGCACCACGGAACGGGCTATGGCCGTGCGCTTGCTTTCCGCCTTTGCGCTTACGTCCACCATGCGGGGGGCGCCGGAAGAATCGAGATGCGAGAAGTCCATGTTCGGCTCCGATCAGGCTACGGGGAGCACGGCGGGGCTGAAGGTGACGCGGAAGCTGTCGCCGGGCTTGACGATGCCGCCGCTGAGGATGCGGCAGAACACGCCGCGGCGGGGCATGATGCAGTCGCCCACCTGCTGGCGTATGGCGCAGCCGGCATGGCATTCCTTGCCTATCTGGGTGAGCACGAGCTCGATGCTGTCGCCTATCATGAAGCGGGTGCCTACGGGGCACTTGTGCAGTTCCACGCCTTCGGTGGTGATGTTCTCGGCGAAGTCGCCGGGGTTCACGTCGGCTCCGATGCCGCGCATGTATTCGATGTCTTCCATGGCCAGCAGACTGAGCTGCCGGTGGGTGCCGTCGGCGTGCACGTCGCCTTCGACGCCGTGGTTCTCGATGAGGTTTATCTGGGGCTGGGGGATCTTTTTCTCGCCCTTGCGGGTGCTGGTGGAAACAGTGACAACGCGCATGGTTTTCTCCGTATTATGTATGATGCCGCAGGGCGGCCGTGAATTCCGGCAAATATGATACTCCCGCAGCCTCCGGCTGACAAGCTCGGAGGCAGTCACGAAAAAGGCCGGCATGCAGAAAGCGTGAGCGTTTTTCCGCTTCCTTGACGAAAAAATTTTTCTTCGATTACTCAGAGGTTAAACAGCAAGGCATGCGTTTTGCCTGGCCGATCAAGGAAGAGAAGCCCCTATGCCGTATAAGCTCACCAATACTCAGTGGCGCAAGCTCCAGCCCTATGTTTCCGCCCGCTCCCGGCGGGGACGCCCTCCGGCCGACGCCCGCAGGACGCTGGAGGCCGTAGTCTACGTGCTTTCCTCCGGCTGCCGCTGGGACGAACTTCCGGCAGAAATGGGAAGCCATGTCACGGCATGGAGGCGCTGGCGCAAGTGGAAGGAGGACGGGACCATGGATATCATCCAGGCCGCCATACCTGTTCAGCTTTCCGCTCCGCCTAAGTCTCGTGTATAAATAAGAAATTTTGCAGCCCTGTCCTTTTCTGAGGATGGGGCTTTCTTTTTGTCTTTGTTGTGACAGAATTATGCAATATATCCAAAAAAATGTAAGCAGTCTACCTAAAAAAGAAAATCACGAGGCAAAAATGGGAGTGGATGAGCCAGTTTTTCGGTCGAAGTAAGCCTCTTCGGGAGGAGTATCTTTCAGGGTGGATTTTGTAATGAATAAAAATATGTAAAATAAGAATGTTGCAGTTGAATACATACTGTTTGTGTGCTCAGGTAGTTTGGAGAGAGATATTGGGTGTGGCAAGAATAAAAAAATCATGTGAAAAATAAGAACAATGTTGTACTGATTTTATTGTGAAGAAAAACTCTTTTTATTTTTGAAATGAAAAATGGAAAATTAATATTTAAGCGTAAAAATTATACGAATATGTTTTTTGTATAATGTGCTGTAATGTGCTATTTAAAGTGGATTGATTGTTTAACCATATAATTGTGAATATTAATTTTTGCCAAATGACGTTGATTTCGAGAAAAAACTGCCCTAGTTTCGTACCATCGAGAAAGGCAGATTTCTCATCTCAGTAACCACATAACCGCAACAGCAAAGGAATACTGCCATGAGCGACGTCAAGAATCTCCACATCGGCCAGATCACTTCTTTCTATATTCCTCCTGTTACCCTCGTCGGCTCTGGCAGCTGCAAGCAGATCCCCGACCGCCTTGCCTGCCGCGATGCTAAATATCCCCTTATTGTTACTGACCAGGGCATCGTTGCCTGCGGCATTCTGAAGACCATCACCGATATCCTCGACGCCGCTAACGTCCAGTACGCCATTTACGACAAGACCATTCCGAACCCCACCGATAAGAACGTGGAAGAAGCTTTCGCCATCTATAAGGAAAAGGGCTGCGACAGCCTCCTCACCCTCGGCGGCGGCAGCTCCCACGACTGCGGCAAGGGCGTCGGCTTCCTCGTTGCCAACGGCGGCAAGATCCACGACTACGAAGGCGTGGACAAGTCCAAGAATCCTT
>JAFQPD010000058.1 GCA_017411945.1 Mailhella sp. | reverse complement strand
CTTGGCACTGATGGGAGCGCGGGGGCTGGCCTTGCGGTCCTGACGGGCGTAGCCGAAATAGGGGATGACGGCGGTGATGCGGCCGGCGCTGGCACGCTTGAGGGCGTCCAGCAGAAGGCAGAGTTCCATCAGGGACTTGTTGGCAGGAGCACAGGTAGGCTGAATGACGAAGACGTCATGACCGCGCACGCTGTCGCTGATCTCAACGCGCAGTTCACCGTCGCTGAAGGTAGAGCACAGGGCGGGAGTGAGGGCGCAGCCGAGGTGGTCACAGATGTCCATGGCCAGCTGAGGGTTGGCCGTACCAGCAATGATCTTGAGGTCGCCGTACATAATAAGCCTTCCTGAATGATAATTGTATAACGCAGTGTCGCCTTTCGGAGACGCCTGAAAATTTCGAAGTGGCTGGGGCGGCAGGACTTGAACCTGCGAATGGCGGAACCAAAACCCGCTGCCTTACCGCTTGGCTACACCCCACCGCATCCAGTCTCGACGATCACGCTTCAAAGCGGAACGGGCCGTACACTGATGGACTGCCTTCCGCTTCCCTGAGAGCTTCAGCTGCATGGCCCGCACTTTCTCGATCCTGAAAAAGCCCAAACAGAGCAGAGCCGCTTCCGCTCATGCCCGCAATATCCGCACCCTGCTGTATTAACAAAGCTTTTAGCTTTGCCAGCTCAGGATTCGCCGCAAACACCACGGGCTCGAAGTCGTTCATGCCGTAGAAACACTGGTAACTCGAACGGTTAGTTGTATCTTCCTTCTTTTTGCCTGTCAAGGAAAATGACGGATTTTCCGCATCCCAGGCCCGGTAGGCCCATGCCGTATCCACATGGACCTTGGGGCATACGAGCACTCCGTGCCAGCCCTTTATTCCACTTTCCGCCGGAGTGAGGATATCGCCTATCCCCTCGGCGAAGCTCGCCCCCTCCGCAAGGAAGAACGGTACATCCGCCCCCACACGGGCCGCCAGAGCATTGAGCTCCAACGCTTCCAGGGGATGAGGATTCTGCCGCTGGAGCCATGCCAGCACCTCGGCTCCATCGGCACTTCCGCCGCCGAGGCCGGCGCCATGGGGAATGCCCTTGAGCAGTTCCACATCCACTGCCGGAGCGAAGCCCGTGGCCCGTGCATAGAGTTCATACGATTTCGTCAGGGTATTTTTCTCAAGGTCTATGCCGGGCGCGGAGCAGACCACGCGAATGCCCGATGCCCGATCTGCCGGGCGAAAGACCAGCGTATCCTGAGGCTCAGGAAGGCGCACGAAAAGCGTATCGAGTTCATGATAGCCGTTCTCTCTCCTTCCCGTGATAAAAAGGAAGAGATTTATCTTGCCTCCAGTATGAACTGTTTCTTCACGCATGACTGCCCTCGGCGTCGTAAAAAAAGGCGGCTGGCCCTGAAGGCCGCCGCCCGCATTTCAGATGAGGAAGGAACGTATTTCCGCCTTGCCAGCTTCCAGAGCCGAAACCGCAGAGGCGGCCGCCGTCTGCACAGCGGCAAGGGCGCACAGCGCGGCGGCCTCATGGTCTACATCAGCCACTTCGGAAACGATGGCGGCATGGCCGTCTTCGGTCAGTTCGAAATCGACGAAAAGATCGACGGCTTCGGCATCGCTCAGGGAAAGGATGCGCTTTGCGGCCTGCATGCCGGTCACGCAGGCGGCGGCCAGCTTCACCGCAGCTTCATCCCGGTTCACAGGATAAGAAAATTCCGCCCGCGCACGAACAGCCTCTTCCTCTTCTTCCGCAGGAGCTTCGGCCTGACGCTTCTCCACAGCCGCAAGGATGACAGCGAGAACGCCTTCGAGATCGAGGTCGGAAGTATCCACTATGGTCGCATCATCGGCGGGGCGAAGAGGGTCGACGGCACGATTGCGGTCCTGATGGTCACGCGCCTCGATGCCGGCCTGTATCTCCTCAACGGTTTCGCCGTTCAGCGTGCCGCGAGCCTCCAGCTCCAGCCAGCGGCGCATGGCGCGCACTTCGGGGCGAGCGTCGAGGAAGAACTTATGCCGGGCCGTGGGGAAAACGCGGGTGCCCATATCGCGGCCTTCCGCCACGAGGGAACACTGCGCGCCTATCTCGCGCTGGGCACGCTGGAGCTCCTCACGCAGGACTGGGAGGCGCGCCACAAGCGAGGCAAGGCGGCTGGCCTTTTCGGTACGGATCTCATCGCCCACAGCCTCGCCATTGCAGCAGAGCACGGGAGCGGAAGATTCGTCGCGCTGCTCCAGAGTGAAACGGCATTCACGGCAGCGGGCGCGAAGATCCTCATCCGACATATCAGCGGCCTGCGCGCCGAGACGAAGGCCAAGCGTGCGGTACATCGCTCCGGTATCGAGGTAGGCAATGCCGAGTTCCGCGGCAAGCCTGCGGGCCAGAGTGCTTTTGCCTACGCCGGCAGGGCCGTCCATGGTGATGACGCCAAAAGAAGCTTTGCTCACGTCAGGCTCCTAAGATCTCTTTGGTATACTTGAGGAAAAGTTCGTTCTCTTCATCTGTGCCCATGCTCACGCGAAGCCATTCGGGCAGCTGGTACGCCTTCAGGGATCGGATGATGATGCCTTTTTTCAAAAGTTCGCCGTGCAGGGCCCTAGCATCGACTGTACCGGCTCCGGGACGGAACATGAGGAAGTTCGACATGCTGGGCAGCACTTCGCAGCCGGCCTCGCGCAGACCTTCGGTGAGGAAGGCGCGTCCCCGGCGCACGAGGCTGACAGTCTCGTCGCGGAACTCGGCATCGGCCAGGGCTGCAAGTGCAGCTTCTTCGGCAAGGATGTTCAGCGAGAACGGAAGGCGTACGCGCCACATATAATCGGCAAGGGCAGGAGGCAGTATGCCGTAGCCTATGCGCAGGCCGGCCAGCGCATAGACTTTGGAGAACGTGCGCAGAAGGGCCACGTTGGGAAGTTCTTCCAAGCGACTGAGCAGGGAATGCTCAGGGCCGGCGAACTCGGTGTACGCTTCGTCCACCACCAGCAGGCAGGAAGGAGGCAGGGCGCGGGCAAGCTTCTCCAGTTCATCCACAGAAGCTATGCGGCCGGAAGGGTTGTCCGGCGTGGTCACGAAGGCCAGTGTGGTATTCTCATCCACCAGCTCGAGAAGGCCGTCGAAGTCGAAAGAGAAGTCAGGGTTCAGCGGAGTCTGGCGCAGTTCCACTCCTGCCATCCTGGCCTGCGTAGGGTAGATGCCGAAGCAGGGGCGAAAGGCAACGGCATTATGCACTCCGGGAACACAGCGGATGCGGAACAGCAGGTCGATGATCTCGTCGGAGCCGTTGCCCACGCAGATGCGCTTGGCATCCACGCCGCAATGTTCGGCAAGGGCCTTCACAAGGCGCGGGTTGCCCGACTGCGGATAGCGGAAGGCATCGACGGCCTTGTCGGCGATGACCTGACGCACGCGGGGAGAAACGCCCAGCGGGTTCTCGTTGCTGGCCATCTTGATGACCCGGGAAAGGCCGTAGCGGCTGGCTATCTCCGCTATGCTGAGCCCGGGTTCGTAGGATTCGAAAGCCGCCACTTCGGGGCGCACATCAGTATAGGACGTGAATCTGGCAGACATGAGGCGATCCTGGATAAGAAGAAAGAAAAAGGGCTTCCCCTTCGCATAACGCAGAAGGGGAAGCCCTGTCGAGCCTAAATCAGTGCATCAGTCCTTATAGGCAGGGCCTCCGGTGTAATTGCCGGAAGGACGGATGGTGAGCACCGGGACCGGAGAATTCTTCACGACCTTTTCAGCCACGGAGCCGAAGAGGATGCGGTCGATGCCCTTGCGACCGTGCGTGCCCATGATGATCATGTCCGCGCCTTCCTTCTCGGCGATGGAGATGATCTCTTCCGCAGCATAGCCGACAACGACTTCGGCCTTGGCTTCGACACCCTCAAAATTCTCGGTCACGAACTGCTGCATGGCCTTTTCAGCACCGGTGACGATCTCGCCGACGAAGCTGTCGATGGTGTTCGGGGGAACATGGAAGCCGGTGTACTGGGTCAGCGTGGGGGCCGCATAGACTGCTACGATGGAGGCGCCGGTAGCCTTGGCAAGAGAGCTGGCGTATTCGGCCACAGTCTTGCTGTGCTCGGAAAGGTCAAGTGCGCATACTATCTTCTGCAGGTTCATATTTGCCTCCTTGGAGTTGCAGATGAGAGGCGGAAAGGCCCCTGAAACATAGCCCCATCATAAGGTCTTTCCTCCCGGCTTGCAAGAGTTCCAGGCAAAAAACCTTGCTCTCTGCTCTGAATTAGGCGATTTTTCCGGCGCGGGAGGCTTCCACCCTCATTTCCTCCACTATCTGCGCGGCGGCTTCCAGATCTCCTTCTTCCCATGCGGCCCGGAAACAGCGCGCCATATCGGCCAGCGTATGCATGCCGTAGCCCTCGGCAAGAGCGGCGAGCACCACGGCCCCTCGGCGCACGGAATACGCGTCCAGCTCGTCGAGCGCGCTTTTCACAGCATCCAGCCCCTGCATGATGCGCTCTACGGGAGCGTCGAAAAGTCCAGCATCCTCCTCAGAAGCGGGAACGGCCTCCCTGCCATGCGGGGGCTCAGGCTGCACGGCGCCTGCGGGGCTGACCGGCGCCTGCTCCACGGCCGCCTTTTCCGGTGCTGCCGCCGCCGGCTCCGCCCTGAACGGCTTGAGCCTGTCCTTGCGCTGGAAACGCAAGTTCCCAGCGCTGGCGCCGGCAAGAACATCCGCCAGCGTCACCCGCTGGGACGAGAGCACCGGTCGGGGAATGGATCCTTCGGGAGCCGTGAGCCACCTTGCCATGGCACGAAGGTCCTTGCGCATGAGGGGAGGCAGGAGCGATTCGTCGCATCCGGCCTTGCCCATGCGTTCCGCCTGAAGCGCATCACGGGAAAGCAGGAGGAAGGGGGCGGCCTTCAGAGAATGTTCTCCTTCGTACATGCGCACGGAGGCGAGTGCATGGGCCATGTCGTCTTCGGCAAGCACTCCGTCGAACACCATCAGGGCGGCAGGCTCGGACTCGTACAGCACGGCTGCTTCCGCCGCGCTGCGGGCCTCCCATATGCGGAAGCCCATGCCGCTGAGGTAATGGGCGAGCATCTGGCGGCCCACGCCTTCAGAGGAGGCGACAATGATGAGCTTTCCCGCCCCCCTGCGCGCCCTGCTCGAGTCTTCCGCATCAGCCTCACCGGGAACAGACTTTTCAGCAGTCCCGTCCTCCTCATAGGCCGCACACTCCAGGCTGAAGCCGAGTTCCGTCCCCTGCGGCCCGCTGTTGACCAGAAGTTCGCCGCCATTCGCGGATGCCAGCTCCCATGTGCGCGCCAGCAGAGAGCTGGAACGCCCATGCGGCGGGAGAGCTTCGCCGGTATCGGCCACAGAGAAGAGGAGACGGCCGGGATGCGTGCTGTCGGCCCGGCGCACGCGCAGACTCACCGCACCGCCGGAAGAAGCTCGCACGGAGTCCGAAAGGAGCAGGGAAAGCAATGCCGTAAGGCGTGCCTTGTCGCCCCTGTAGCGACGACCAAGGTGGGGAGCGACATACCAGGAAAGCCCCAGGCCCTTGTTCTCCGCCTCCGATGCCACGGACGCAAACACCGAGCGTATGATCTGCCGCAGATCGAAATCGACTTCCCCTGCTTCAGGAAGTTCAGCGGGGGCAGGAGCGTCCAGCACTTTTTCCGAAAGACGGCGCGCGATGGCCGCCATGCCGTCCGCCCGGGCCATGATATCCGCATGACGGGCATCGGCGCCGACCTTGTTCAGCGTCTGGTCCAGCCTGCAGGCTTCGTCGAGAAGTTCCTCCACTGCCCCCCTGACCGATTCGCGCATGGCTTCGAGACGGCTGTCCTTCTCGGCATCGTCCTGCTCCGGAGCTCCTTCTCCAGCTTTTTCTTCAGCTTTAGGCAATCGGGTCGGCGACGCCGAGATGAGGCAGAGGAGTCCGAACACAGGGCCGAAGAACACGCAGGAACCCCAAAGCGGGGCCTCCATCCCGCGAGGCAGGCCCGACAGGGCTATGAGGGCGCCGCCCCCCATGAAAAGGCAGGCCATGGAAAAAGGCAGACTCCCCTGCACTCCCCGCAGGAGCAGAACGAGGGCGGGCGGGAAGCAGAGCACTGCGACCAACGGCCAAAGGACGAGCAGATGCGCCACCCACGAGAAGCCGGGGACGAGCGGAAGAAGTGCCGCACATACGCCCAGCAGGGCCAGCACCATGAAGAACACATCGGCAAAGGGCGAAGTGATGCGCGTACGCATGAGCACGCGGCCGATATGCGGCAGCATGAGAAGAGCCACTCCGGCGGCAAAAACGCCGGGCAAAGCCGCTGCGCCTATGCCGGAAGCCGTAGGAGGAACTGCCCACACAGCCTGCACTGCCGCGGCAGAGGCCAGCAGGAACGTCCAGAAGCGACTCTCGCCGCGCAGGCCGAGGCAAAGGAAGAAGCAGACCGCAGAAAGCAGGCTGAGCACGGCCAGTGAAAAATCATAGACAGCCCTTTCCGGCGACTGCATCACCAGCGCAAGAGGCCGCAGCACAGGGCTGAACCACAGGCCGGGCATGCCGTCCAATCGGATGAGGGCCTGCCCGTCGTCCCCGGCATGCGCCAGAGGATACACGCCTTCGGTCTCGGCCGCCATCTTCCTCCAGCGAAGCCCATCGGAAGAAAGCCACACCTCAACGCCAGGGGGAAGCTGATCGCCAAGGTCCAGCCACAGCGTCCCGGGAGCAGAGTGGGCCACGTTGTCCAGCGCAAGGTGCATCCAGAGAGCCCCGCCCTCACGAAGGAGCGCAGTCCTGTCGAAGGGCTGGAACTCACTGAAACGGGAGACCGCCTCTTCGAATGTCAGGCCATCATCTTCCGCAAGCATGGTGAGAACGGGAAGCAGAGCGACCTGCGATGCGTCTGCCTCGGCAACTTCCTCCAGCATGGGAGGCTCGACAGGGGCAGGCTGATACTCGGCTCGGAGCGTCACCTGCTCCGGCATGCCGCGCACCGGGGAGGGCTCGGCAAAGACGTCTTCCCCTGAGGGCGGAACTTCGTTCGCGGCAGCGGCAGGCACAGCTTCAGATACGGCAACAGACGCCGCTTCCGCAGGAACATCCTTCACGCCCTCACCGGCGGTGTCAGGCGAAGCATGAGCGGGCACGGCAAGGATGATCCAGAACAGAAGCAGGACACTGGACAAGCGAAGATATCGAAGCTGGGGCATGGCGTTGGCGTATGATGTTTAGCGGATGCGGTCGCGCACGGGCTTGCCTGCGGGATCGGTGGCTTCGGGGCTGAGAGCGACGACCTTCTTCCAAAGGGGGAGAGCATCGCCTGCACGGCCCGTCTGCTCAAGGAGCCATGCGCGATGAACCAGCGCAGGAAGGAACTCCGGCTTCACCTTGAGAGCTTCCGCGTAGGCGCGGAGGGCGGTTTCGTATCGGCCATGGGCTTCAAGCTGCACACCGGCGTCGGACGCCAGTTCATGGATAACAGAATGAAGATGCGTGCCGTTGCCCAGTGCGAAATGCGGCTGTTTTTCCAGCACGGACTGCCAGAACGCCATGGCCTCTTCCGGGCGTTCCATATCCAGAAGCAGAGTCACGCCCTTGTTGAACACGGCATTGGCATGGTCGGGCTTTATGGCGATGGCCTGCTCGTAATACTTCACAGCCTCGGCGCCCTGCCCCTTCATGCGGTACATGGAACCCAAGTCAGTAATGACGTTGGGGTCGCCGGGAGCAAGGGCCAAGGAACGGCCGTAAGCTTCGATGGCCTCGTCGAACTTGCCGGAATCATAGCAGAGATTGCCCAGATGCGTCCAAAGCGAAGCATCATCGGGCGATCTCTTCACCTGCTCGCGAAGCTCTGCGATATGGCTGGACGCACGGGCTTCCTCGTCCTGACGAACCTGGGCGGCAGGCTGATGCTGAACATCCTGAGGCGTCGGGGCAGAAGCCGCAGGAGCACCGGCTCGGCGGTACTCCGACACCATATCGCCGCAGAGGAATCCTGCACCGAAAGTCACGCAGCAGAGTATGAGAGCGGTGCTTGTGAGCATGGAGCCGCGAGTCTTTTCGTTCTTCATCGACATCCCTCTGGCTACATCACACGGGTGCGGGTCCAGCCTTCGGCATTGGCCACAGCTTCGGCCACAGAACCGCCGAGCACGCAGGGCACGGCACTTTCGAGGGCCTTGGCAAGGAAGGGCGCGAAGTCGTGGAAATCAGAAAGACGGGTATCCAGTATCTCTTCGCGGATGCGCTGGCGTTCCTCGTCGGTCTCGCCGGACATCCAGCGGGAGAACGCGGCAGAACCCTTGGCTCCCGGAAGCATATAGGCATCGACATCGCCTATGGCGCCGACCACGGCGCGGGTGATGTCGGCCTCAGAGAGCGAAAGGTTGCCAAGATAATCCGCAGCGGCACGATAGACTTTGAGGGTCTCGGCCACGTTGGGGTCGCGGTAGGAAGCGAAGGTGAACGCGCCTGTCGTGCGGCCGTAGCGGGCAAAGCAGCCGTAGGCTCCGCCCTGCACGCGGACGCGATCCCAGAGGTAGCCCATGCGCAGGTGGCGCATGATGACGGCCAGAGAACCGCTGTACTCGTAGCCCGTTCCGTTCATGCTGAGGCCGAGGCCAGCATAGTTGACCTGAGCCGGAGCACTGAGCCATTCCGCGCCGGGCAGTTCGGCCAGCTCGAGGACAGCGGCCGGAAGCGGACGGGAAGGCAGGCTCTGTGCAAGAGCTTCGAGCGGACCGTGGGAAAGGGAAATGAGCGCGGAATCGGCAGTGAGGGACAGCTTGAGCCCGTCGCGGCGGACGATGAGCCCATGCAGTTCGAGAAGCTCGGCAGACACGGAGGCCCAGTCTTCATCCACGCGGCGGCTGAGTTCACGAGCATAGAACAGAGCGTTCACGCCGTTCATCTCTTCAGAGATGCGCCCCACGAGAGAAAGGCGGCCGTTGAGGCGGGTATTCACCAGCATGTGGCCGGAAGGCACGGCAGACTGCTCCATGCGGGCCTTCTCTTCCAACACCATCTGAGCAAAGCGTTCGCGATTGTCGAAATCAGGCTCGAAAAGGATCTCCTCCATGAGGGACGCCATGCGTTCCACCTTCTCGGCCGTGCATTTGCCGGACAGAGAAAGGTAGGAGACCACGGAGGCATCCACCGCGTGAGGCAGGATGACAGGGCCTGCACCGAGGGCGCCGGTCTGGGCCGAGATGTCGAAGCCGAGAGCCACATAGTCGCGGCGCTTCGTGCCCAGCTCGGTGAGAGCACGGGCGTAAAGCGGCACCAGCGGCAGGAGGCGGGCAGGCACGGCGGAAAGGTCGAAGGCAAAGCGGGCGTAAAGGATGCCCGTGGTGTCGAGTTCATGCGTCAGGACTTCCAGCCCGGAGCTCTGCTCCACTTCGCAGGGGATACGCTTGTTCTCCTTCGGCAGGTCTTCCTTGCCGAGGCTGGGCACGGAGTCCAGGGCCTCAGGAGAATCTGGAGCCTGCTGGGCAGCGCGCAGTTCTGCGGCCAGCTCGACTATGCGTGCACGCTCTTCGCTGCCCATGGCGGCGCGAAGCTCTTCTATGCGGCCGTCTTCCTCGGCCTGACGCACCTGTTCCAGCTCGGCATCAGGCAGGAGCAGGACAGTGACGCGGTGCGTATTCTCGAGGAACCAGCGGCGTATGGCGTCTTCGAAGACAGGTTCGCCGGCGGCAAGGCGGGCCTTGATGGACGCCAGCGGCTTTTCCCATGCCAGAGGTGCGAAGGCATCGCCGTCGTAGAGCCAGTCGGCAAGAGAGCGGAACATGGCGGAAAGGCCGCGCGGGAAGGAACCGGTATTGTTCTCGCGGAGCATGAACTCCAGAGAGTTGAGCGCGGCTTCCACGGCGGGGGCAGGCACGCCCTCCTCTGCCAAGCTGGCCAAAGTATCGAGCATGATGCGCTCGACTTCATCGGCGGCGTCGGCTTCGATGGAGCGCAGGCCCATGGAGAAATAGGCCTGACGCAGGTCGCTCTCGAGACCGCAGCCGGAAATGTCTTCGCCAAGGCCGGAATCCATGAGGGCCTTGCGGAGCGGAGAACCCGGCAGGCCGGAAATGATATGCTCGAGCATGTTGAGCACGAACATCTCTTCCGTCTCGCGGGATTCGCAGAGCAGCCAGTTCACAGCCACATGAGCCTTATCGCCTCCCTCTTCCTCGGAAGCCGCATAGGAGGCTTCCACCTTGCGCGGCATGGCAAGGCGGGGCTGAAGAGGCACTTCGGACTCAACGGCGCGGCGTTCGTACGGAGCGATGAACTCCGCCACCTTGGCAAGGCGGCCTTCTTCGGGGTCGTCGCCCCAGAAGAAGAAGCGCGCGTTGGAAGGATGATAGTAGGAGGAGTGGAACTCGCGGAAGGCTTCATAGGTCAGCGAGGGGATGACCGCAGGATCGCCGCCGGAGTCGAGGCTGTAGAGCATGTCCGGGAACACGGCGTGCTGGCACTCTTCCATGAGCACGGAGTCGGGCGAAGAATAGACGCCCTTCATCTCATTGAAGACCACGCCCTTGAAGGCCCACGGGCCGTCGGGCTCGTCGGCTTCGATATGCCAGCCTTCCTGACGCAGGACGTTCTCGTCGATGCGAGGATGGAAGACGGCATCAAGGTAGACGTCCATAAGGTTGTAGAAGTCCTGAAGGTTGCAGCTGGCCACAGGATAGCAGGTCTTGTCCGGGAAGGTGAGCGCGTTCAGGAAGGTCTGGAGCGAGCTCTTGAGCAGCTCCACGAAAGGCTCCTTCACGGGATATTTGTCGGAGCCGCAGAGCACGGAATGCTCGAGGATATGGGCCACGCCCGTGGAATCCTTAGGAGGCGTGCGGAAAGCCACGCCGAAGGACTTGTTCTCGTCGTCGTTGCAGATGGAAAGCAGTTCCGCACCGGTGCGGTCGTGCTTCCACAGGCGGACGATGCCGCCGACTTCACGCATGCTTTCTTCGCGCATCAGGCTGAAACCGTGAGTATTCATATCTTATTCCTCATTGATTGCAGGATAGAAAAGGCGGCTGCGGCAGCCTCCGCATGCACCGGGAACGTGCAAAGCCGGAGCGGCCCCTCAGCAGCTTGCAGAGCGCAGTATCTCCTCAACCTGTTCCAGAACCATGCCGCCTTCCGCACCGCAGAGCGTGCGCACCGCCAGCACAAGCATCTCGACAGGAAGCTCCATGACGCTGCGCCCATTGTAGATGACACAGCGTTCACCGCGCACACTGACGCGGTAGGCCCTGCAGAGGCGACGTTCGCCGCCCTTGCGGATGACATAGACATGCTCGTTCTGGTCCGTGACATAGAGCTTCTGATGAGTGAACACGCCGCTGTCTTCATCGTTCCACACGGCCTCGGAAAAAAGGCGGCCGCGGAAGGAGAGCACGGCGTTGTTCTCAAGGCGCAGGGTGATGTTTTCCATAGTGTCAGCAACGGCGGACATAACAGATTCTCCTGAGTTCTGAACAAGGCAAGGCTCTTGCGTCCATTGCCCTGTGTAGCATCCATTTTTGACGAATGTCAACGCTTTGCTTTTTATAACACAGCGGGATCACTGACATTTAATTTTGTAAACAAATCTTTCAAAAACAAGCCCACCTCCTGAAGCTCCAACGCCTTGAATTCCTCCCTGCGATGGCTATATAAAAAACATCATTCCTGAATCCGCTCACAAAGGACATCCTATGAAATACTGGCTCTTCAAGACCGAACCCGGCTGCTTCTCGCTGGACGACCTCATCTTCTCCCCGAATTCCACCACCTCGTGGGACGGCGTGCGCAACTACCAGGCCCGCAACCTCATGCGATCCATGAAAATCGGCGACCTCGGCTTCTTCTACCACAGCGGCAAGGATCCGCATATCGCGGCTCTTGTGGAAGTGGTGCGCGAAGCCTACCCCGACCACACCGCACAGGATCCAAAGAACAGCCATTACGACGAAAAAGCTACTCCCGAAGATCCCCGCTGGTACATGGTGGACGTGAAGCTGGTGCGCAAGTTCGACACTCCCATCAAGCTCTCCGACCTGAAGAAAGAACCCGAGCTCGACGGCATGGAACTGCTCAAGCGCGGAAGCCGCCTCTCCGTCCAGCCTGTGGAAGAGCCCTTCTTCCAGCATATCATGCAGATGGCTGAGAAGGCGTAGTATATGCGGGGCTCTGCCCCGCGCCCCGGCAGGGGAATGATTCCCCTGCCCCCTCATTTGTGGAACACAGCATCTGCATTGAAAAAACTTCTGCATAGCTCATAACGCGAGGGCCGTTCGACTGAACGATGTTCAGT
>JAFQPD010000057.1 GCA_017411945.1 Mailhella sp. | reverse complement strand
GGTGGTCAACTGACGCAGAGGAGCGAAAGAGACGCCGGAAGAGCCGAAGGCTCGGGCGGCTCTAGAGCGGAACGAGGCTCTGGCCTGACAGCGGAAAACCGAAAGGTTTTCCAAGACATCCCGCGCCGGGAGCTGTCGGGCAGAGGAAACCAAGGCTCGGCGGCACGCGCTGGAAACAGCGCGGCAAGCCCAGCCGCCCAAACTGCCCAAAGCGGCTCACCGCTGACCCCGCCTCACGCGGGAGAGAATTTGTCTTGGATTTCCTAGCCGGAAATCCGCTATGGCTGACTTCCAGTCAGCCGAAGAGTCCTTCGGGCGAAGCTCGCAAGCGGCTCGGCTCGTGAGCCTTCGGCTCCCTCACCGCCGCTCCGCGTGACCTGCTTCCGCTCCTCGCCCCCCACAGATGCCGACTTCCAGTCGGCGGGGGGTCGTCGCTCCAAAGGCCGCTGCGCGGCCTGCCCTCCGGGCGGGTCAAGGAAGGGGAGCTGCCGGGCGAAGGGAAACATTTCTAGAAGGCACACGCAGCGTTCAACGCTCCAGACTTTGTCGCATAACTAAAAAGAGAGAAACTGCATGAATATCTACGAAATCGGTTCCATGGCTGAAAAGCTGGCCTCCAACGCCTACCCCGGCCGCGGCATCGTCCTCGGCATCACCCCCGACGGCAGGAAGTCCGTGGCCGCCTACTTCATCATGGGCCGCAGCGTGAACAGCCGCAACCGCGTGTTCATCGAAGAGGCCGACGGCATCCGCACCGAAGCCCACGATCCTTCCCTCATGCAGGACCCCTCCCTCATCATCTACCACCCCGTGCGCGAGCTGGCCCGCTCCCTCATCGTGACCAACGGCGACCAGACCGATACCATCCGCGACGGCATGGAACGCGGCGAGACCTTCGAAGCCGCCCTGCGCACCCGCAAGTTCGAGCACGACGGCCCCAACTGGACCCCCCGCATCTCCGGCCTCGCCATGCCCTCCGGCGACTACAAGATGTCCATCCTCAAGGCCGCCGACCCCGAAGGCTCCGCCTGCGCCCGCTTCTGCTGGGAATACCCCGGCCTCGCCGGCCTCGGCCACTTCCTGCACACCTATGTGTGCGACGGCAGCCCCATCCCCACCTTCCAGGGCGAGCCCGAGCGCGTGGCCATGAACGACGACATCGACGCCTTCACCGCCGAACTGTGGGACAACCTGAACGCCGACAACAAGATCTCCCTCTTCGTGCGCTACACCGATCTCGCCACCCGCGAATTCGAGCAGCGCATCCTCAACAAGCATACCCCCAAGGCTTAAACCGCATCCACCGGCGGAAGCCCCGGCCCGTTCTTCCAAACTGCCCCCTCCGGCCTGTCCAGCCGGGGCCCGCCCCCTTCCCAAAGGAAATATCCATGGTCAGACGCATCTATGTGGAAAAGAAGCCCGGCCTGCGCCACGAGGCCGCCGGCCTGCTGAACGAACTGCGCACGCTCCTCGGCATCACGGCCCTCACCGGCCTGCGCCTTGTGAACCGCTACGACGTGGAGGGCCTCGAAGCCCCCGTGTTCGAGCGCGCCGTGCAGACCGTGTTCTCCGAACCCCAGGTGGACGACGCCTTCGAAGCCCTGCCCGAAGGCCTTGTCTTCGCTGTGGAATCCCTGCCCGGCCAGTTCGACCAGCGCGCCGACTCCGCCTCCCAGTGCATACAGCTCATGACCCAGGGCGACCGCCCCGCCGTGCGCGCCGCCAAGGTCTACGTTCTTGAAGGCGAAGTCTCCGAAGACGACCTCGCCCGCATCAAGAAGTTCCTCATCAACCCCGTGGAATGCCGCGAGGCCGACCTCGCCCCCGTGGATACCCTGAAGGTGGAATACGAAGCCCCCGCCGCCGTGCCCTTCGTGGAAGGCTTCACCCAGCTCGACGAAGCCGGCCTCGCCGCCCTGCTCGACGAACTCGGCCTCGCCATGGACCTCGACGACCTCAAGTTCCTGCAGGCCCACTTCCGCGACGACGAAAAGCGCGACCCCACTATCACCGAAGTGCGCGTGGTGGATACCTACTGGTCCGACCATTGCCGCCACACCACCTTCTCCACCCACATCGACAAGGTGGAGATACTCGACGAGAAGACGGCCGCCGCCTACCAGCGCTACCTCGACGCCCGCGTGGAAGTGTACGGCGAGGAAAAGGCCGCCGCACGCCCGCAGACCCTGATGGACATGGCCACCATTGCCGCCAAAACGCTGAAGAAGCGCGGCCTGCTCGCCAACATGGACCAGAGCGAGGAGATCAACGCCTGCTCCATCCACGTCACCGCCACTGTGGACGGCGAAGAGCAGGACTGGCTGCTCATGTTCAAGAACGAGACCCATAACCACCCGACCGAGATAGAGCCCTTCGGCGGCGCGGCCACCTGCATAGGCGGCTGCATCCGTGACCCGCTCTCCGGCCGCTCCTACGTCTACCAGGCCATGCGCGTCACCGGCTCCGGCGACCCCCGCACCCCCGTGGGCGAGACCATCCCCGGCAAGCTGCCCCAGCGCAAGCTGGCCCAGACGGCCGCTTCCGGCTATTCCTCCTACGGCAACCAGATCGGCCTCGCCACTGGTCAGGTCTCCGAAATTTACCATGAAGGCTATGTGGCCAAGCACCTCGAAGTGGGCGCCGTGGTGGCCGCCGCTCCCGCCGAGAACGTGGTGCGCGAACGTCCCGCCGCCGGCGACGTGGTCATCCTGCTCGGCGGCCGCACCGGCCGCGACGGCATAGGCGGCGCCACCGGTTCTTCCAAGAGCCACAACCAGAAGTCCCTCACCACCATGGCTTCCGAAGTTCAGAAGGGCAACGCCCCCGAAGAACGCAAGATACAGCGGCTCTTCCGCAACGGCGAAGTCACCCGCCTCATCAAACGCTGCAACGACTTCGGCGCAGGCGGCGTTTCCGTGGCCATAGGCGAGCTCGCCGCCGGCATCCGCATCCAGCTCGACGCCGTGCGCAAGAAGTACGAGGGCCTGAACGGCACCGAACTCGCCATTTCCGAATCGCAGGAACGCATGGCCTGCGTGGTGGCCGCCAAGGACGCCGCAACGTTCATTGCCGAAGCCGAGAAGGAGAACCTCGAAGCCTACCAGGTGGCCGAAGTCACCGCCGAGCCCCGCATGGTCATGCAGTGGCAGGGCAAGACCATAGTGGACCTCTCCCGCGCCTTCCTCGACACCAACGGCGCCGCCAAGCACACCGCCGTTTCCGTGGCCGACAAGGCCGGCCTGCGCGAAGGCATGGACGCCCCCGCCGCCTCCAGCCTGCGCGGCGTGGCCTCCAGCCTGAAGTCCGCCTCCCGCCGCGGCCTTGCCGAACGCTTCGACTCCACCATAGGCGCGGGCACTGTGCTCATGCCCTTCGGCGGCAAGTTCCAGCGCACCCCCGCCCAGGTCATGGCCGCCCTTCTGCCTGTCCTGCCCGGCCACGTCACCGACGACTGCTCCGTCATGGCCTGGGGCTTCGACCCCGACCAGATGAGCATCGACCCCTACATGGGCGCGTACCGCTCCGTCATCGTCTCCGTGGCCAAGCTCATCGCCGCCGGCTGCAAGCGCGAAGCCGTGTACCTCACCCTGCAGGAATACTTCGAGAAGCTCCGCACCGACCCCACCCGCTGGGGCAAGCCCTTCTCCGCCATACTCGGCGCGCTTTCCGCCCAGCTCGACCTCGACATCGCGGCCATCGGCGGCAAGGACTCCATGAGCGGCTCCTTCCTCGACATGGACGTGCCGCCCACGCTCATCTCCTTCGCCATCGCCCCTGCCAAGGCCGGCGACATCCTCTCCGGCGAATTCAAGGCCGCCGGCCGCCCCGTCTGCCTCTTCGAGCCTGAAGACGATTCCGCCGAAGCCCTGCGCGCCTGCTGGGCCGAGTTCACCGAGCTCGCCGCCGCCGGCAAGGTGGCCGCGGCATGGGCCGTGGAGAACAGCATAGCCGAAGGCATCATGAACATGAGCTTCGGCAACGGCATCGGCTTCGCCGCCGCCGGCGAGGCCGCTTCCGAAGCGTGGTTCAAGCCCCTGCCCGGCGCCATAGTGGCCGAAATGGCAGATGCCGAGAGCGTGCCCGCCTCTGCCGTGCTCCTCGGCTCCACCACTGAGGAAGCCGCGGTGGCCCTTGGCGGCGAGAGCGTGGCCGTCTCCGAACTGCTCGCCCTGAACGAAGGCGTGCTTGAGGACATCTACCCCAACCGCACTCCTCTGGACGAATCCGAAGTGCGCGACCTCGCCGCCGAACAGGCCGATGTGGTGAAGCCCGCCCGCGTGAACTGCTTCGCCAGGCCGCGCGTGCTCATCCCCGTGTTCCCCGGCACCAACTGCGAATACGATTCCGCCCGCGCCGTGATGCGCGCCGGGCTCGACGCCGAGATCCTCGTCATCCGCAACCAGAGCGCGGCCGAGGTGGCCGAGTCCGCCAACCGCTTCGCCCTTGCCGCCCGCAACAGCCAGATCATCTTCGTGCCCGGCGGCTTCTCCGGCGGCGACGAGCCCGAAGGCTCCGGCAAGTTCATCACGGCCTTCTTCCGCAACCCTGAGGTGATCCACGCCACCATGGATCTGCTGAAGAACCGCGACGGCCTCATGCTGGGCATCTGCAACGGCTTCCAGGCCCTCATCAAGCTGGGCCTCGTGCCCTTCGGCGAGATCATCGACACCGACGCCCACTGCCCCACCCTGAGCTTCAACGTCATCAGCCGCCACCAGTCGCGCATAGTGCGCACCCGCGTGGCTTCCACGAATTCTCCGTGGTTGGCCGGCGTGAACGTGGGCGACATCGTCTCCGTGCCCATCTCCCACGGCGAAGGCCGCTTCCTCTGCCCGGCCCCGGTGCTCACCAACCTGCGCCGCAACGGCCAGATAGCCACCCAGTACGTTGACCTCGACGGCAAGCCCACCATGGACGTGGACTTCAACCCCAACGGCTCCGTGTGGGCCATCGAAGGCATTACCTCGCCCGACGGCCGCGTGCTGGGCAAGATGGGCCATTCCGAGCGCGTGAGCCCCGGCTGCTACAAGAACGTGCCCGGCAACTACGACCTGCACCTCTTCGATTCCGCCCGCCTCTACTTCGCGTAAGGTGAGCGGAAGGGCCTGCGGCCCGGATGCAAGATAAGGGAAAGCCCCGGAGCTTGAACGGCTTCGGGGCTTTTGCGTTGCTCTTGTTTTTGGGGAAAGGCGGGAGCGGGGATGAGCGGAAGGCCGCTGGAGCCGTGGAATCGTGACCCGCGGGCTTTCGGCCTGCTGTCGAAGCACCCCGCTCTTCCGGAGGGCGGCGTTCGCTCCCCCGCGCGGGAGCGGCGAACAAGGGAAATTGCCCTTTCGAGGGAGCGCGTTAGGCGAAGGCCGCGCTAGCGGTGAGCTGGGGTTGAGGGGATTGCATCCCCGGGGCTGGGGTCGCGCCGCCGGGCTCCCGGCCTGCTTGCCGAAAGTCAGCCTTACTTTTCTAGTGGTGAGTCTTCCAGACAGGGGAAGGCGGGTGCTGCTTGGGGCTGCCGCCCCACGGAGCACCCCCTTCCATCCCCCGCCGGCAACCCCGCTAGCTCTCGCATCCACTCTTCGAGCCCCGGCTTCGGCTTCGCCTTCGCCGCGGCCTCAGAGAGCCGCCCGTCTTCCTTTGAGAGGAGCCTTGGAACTACACGCGGCTTGCAGGGCAGGAGTCTCCGGGAAAGAGCTTCGAGAAATCACCAGCGACTGCGAAGCTCCCGGACGCTTGGAAGGAAGGAGGAGTTCGGTTCAACGCTCCCCCACGCGGCAGGCGGCGTGTTTCTCGAAGGAAGATAACTCGCCCCCGCAGTCCGGCGCGGCGTGATGTGCAAGGGCTTCTGCGTCTGCAATATCCCACGCCCGAAGCTCCCCGACTAGGCAGGCGGCGTGTTTCTCGAAGCTCACTCCCAACCCGCCACTTCGTCCGCAAGCCGCGTGATGCTTTAGGTCGGAGGGCCCGCGAAGCGGTGCCCAACAGCCGGTCCGCCAGTGAAGGCCGCGAGAGCGCGGAGCGCGAAAGAGCGGCCCGGGCGAGGGCGGCGTCATCTGGTGGTCAAAAGCCAAGTGAAGCGAGCAAGCCGCCAGAAGGGCGAATGCCCGGGCGGCTTTGAGCGAACGGCATCACACGTTGCCTTTCTTCCTCACCCGCGCGAATGCGCGGGAAAGCGGAAAATCGGCAGATTTTCCAAGACTCTGGAAATCATTTCCTTGAACACCACTCC
>JAFQPD010000009.1 GCA_017411945.1 Mailhella sp. | reverse complement strand
GTCGACATACAGGAAAGCCCGGTAGCATAGAGCTACCGGGCTTATGCCGTCTGGTCGTGATCCGCTTAAACGAAGAGCGGGGGAAGGTTTCCCTTCCCCCGCGGAACTTCGCTAGGCGCTAAGTCCGAAGCGGTCTAACACCGCATGGAATTAGAAGCGGAAGTCGAAGGTGAGGCCGGCGAACCAGTCGTCTTCGTCGAAGCCAGCGTCCTGCTTAGCATCGGAGAAGTCGTTGATGATGTAAGCGAGTTCGAGGCGGATGGCGAGGTTCTTGTAGATCTTGTACACGTTGTTCAGGCTGAGTTCGACGAAGGCGTCGTCTTCAGTGAAGGTGCCGTGGCCGCTCTTCTTGTCGTTGGTGCCTTCAACGTAGGTCACATGGAAGTCGTGGGTGAGGTTGGAGAGGAAGGAAACGCCTTCGATACCAGCCTGCACAGCCCAGGTGCCGTCGTTGTTGGTGTTGCCGTGGGGGTTGTTGAGGGCGGCGAAGCCGTCGTAGTAGTGGTTGGTACCAGCGAAGTAGCCAGCGTTGGGCATCCAGCCTTCACCGTCTTCATCAGCACCGGAGAAGTACCAGGCGCCGAGCACGGGAGTACCGAAAGCGGTCTTGTAGGAAGCCTTGGCCTGCACGTTCCAGCCGTCGGTGTCGTTGGCGGAATCCTTGCCTTCGAAGGTGCCGTAAGCGGCAGAGAGCTTCAGGGTGAAGGGATCGAAGAAGGACAGGGTGGAGGTGAAGCCGACCCAGTAAGCGTCGCCTTCGCCAGCGGGACGGCCGCTGTTCCAACCATTCTTCTTGGGAGTAGCAGCGAATTCATCGAGAGCGGCGTAGGCAGCGTACACAGCACCGGAAACGCCGTCGAACTTCAGGTTGGCGGTAACGGCGAACATGTCGTCGTTGTTGGAGGCGTCGGTGTCGGTGCCGTCAACAGCGAGACGAGTCCACAGAGCGGTGAGGCCGAAGTTGTCGGTCACAGGAGCGGTCACGACCACGCCTTCACGGTTGCCGTAGCCGCCGCCGAGGATGGAGTTGGTGCCGAAGGCTTCAGCGGGCAGGCCGAGCTGATGACGGCCGGAGCGGACCTTGATGGAGGTGCCGGGCACGGTCCAGTCGAGGTACAGCATACGCACGGTGACGTCGTTGTCCTGGTAGCGGCCGTGCTTGTCGGCATCGCCCCACTGGTTGCCGTGGTTCAGCTGGAACTGCACGTAAGCGGAGAGGTTTTCGGAGGCAGCCATGGTCAGGCCAAGGCGCATACGATGGAGGCCGCTTTCAACGTTGTCGCCAGCGAAGCCGTTGGAGCCAAGGGCGAAAGAGGTGCGATAGCGGGCGTCGACCTTGACGTCAACAGCGTTAGCGGGAGCGGAAGCGGCCACGACCATGCCGGCGGCGGCGAGAAGAGTAACGAGCTTCTTCATGATGTCATTCCTTTGAAAAATTCGGCTCAGTATTGAGCCTTGGTTTGGGGTGTGGAAAATCCCTCTTTTCCCACGGTTTCGACTCTGCTCCTGCGACTAAAAACAAATCGTAATTAAAATGTTAACAAAGTGTTAATTCTATGAGATTGGTACAAAAATTTTTATTTTTTTTATCGAACAGAGCAAAATTTCTGAACCTGTATCATTATTTAAATGGGTATGAACAAAATTGACACGCTCCTTCCATAAGGGTCTGAATGGGGGTCTGGAACAAGACCCGATGCCCTGAGGAGGTAGCCTATGGCAAGACTGATAAAACCCTTGACGGCTCTTCAGGTGCAGAATGCCAAGCCAAGGGCCGCGATGTATAAGCTGTTCGATGGCGGCGGGCTTTTCCTGCGGGTCAACCCTTCCGGGAACAAGTACTGGAAAATGAAATACAGGAAAAACGACGGCAAGGAGAGCCTGCTCACCTTCGGCCGCTTCCCCGAAGTATCGCTGAAGCAGGCACGGCGCATGCGCGACGAAGCAAGGGCACAGCGCGCCGCCGGGCTCGACCCGGGGCAGGTGCGCAAAGAGCGGAAAGCCGCCCTCAGGAACCGCGCCGGGAATTCCTTCGAAGCCGTTTCGCACGAGTGGCTGGAGATCCACTCTTCCAAGGTCAAGCCGCAGAGCCTTCGCATCTACCGCAGGATTCTGGAAAATTGCGTCTTCCCCTTTGTAGGGGGCAGGCCCGCCGCCGAACTGAAGACGCCGGACATACTGGCATTGCTCAGGAACTTTGAGGCACAGGGCAGGATATATCTTTCCCGGCAGATATCCATGCTTTGCGGCATGGTCATGCGCTACGCCGTTGCCGTGGGCAAGGCAGAAGCCGACCCTACCCCCTCTTTGCGCGGAAGCCTGAAAGCGCATAGGGTGAAGCACCGTGCCGCCATGACAGAACCCAAGGGAGTGGGCCGCCTTCTGCGTGCCATAGACGCCTACCCCGGCAGTTTCGTCATCTCCTGCGCGCTGAAGATAGCCCCGTATGTTTTCGTGCGCCCCGGCGAACTCCAATGCGCCCGCTGGGCGGACATAGACTTCGAGTCCGGCGAATGGCGGTACACAGTGAGCAAAACCGGCACTCCGCACATCGTTCCTCTTGCCCCTCAGGTGCTGGACATACTGCGCCGCCTGCATGCCGTTACCGGCAGTAAGGAATGGGTGTTCCCGCATCAGTGTGGGAAGGCCGGGCCCATGGGCAGGAATTCCCTGCTGGTGGCGTTGCGGGCCATGGGGATACGCCGTGAAGAAATGACGCCGCACGGCTTCAGGGCCATGGCGCGGACGCTTCTGGATGAAGAACTGCACGAGCGGTGCGAGCTCATCGAGCAACAGCTTGCCCACAAAGTGCGCGACCCCAACGGCAGGGCCTACAACCGCACAGCGCACCTTGCGGAACGCCGCCACATGATGGAGCACTGGGCGCAGTACCTTGACAAGCTTCGAGCAGAAAGCCGCCCCTTTGAAGCCGAAAGAGACGGAACGCCCCGGGCTTCGTCTCTTTCAGCTTTTAAAAATAGGGGTCCCGATGGGAGTCCAGAGAAAGCGAGGCAGAAGATAAACCGAGAAAGTCCAGTATGTTGTTCCGAAAATAAGAAAAAAGAGGGATTTTCCACACCCCAAACCAAGGCTCAATTCTGGGCCGAATTTTTCAAAGGAATGACACTATGAAGAAGCTCGTTACTCTTCTCGCCGCCGCCGGCATGGTCGTGGCCGCTTCCGCTCCCGCTAACGCTGTTGACATCAAGGTCGACGCCCGCTATCGCACCACCTTCTCCACCTACTCCGGTTTCGATGGTGCCAATCAGGAAAACAACCTCCATCGTATGCGCCTTGGCCTGACCATGGCTGCCTCCGAAAACCTCTCCGCTTACGTGCAGTTCCAGCTGAACCACGGCAACCAGTGGGGTAACGCCGACAAGCACGGCCGTAACCAGACCAACGACGTCACCGTGCGCATGATGTACCTCGACTGGACCGTGCCCGGCACCTCCATCAAGGTCCGTTCCGGCCGTCATCAGCTCGGCCTTCCCGCTGAAGCCTTCGGCGAAAACTCCATCCTCGGCGGCGGCTACGGCAACCGTGAAGGCGTGGTCGTGACCGCTCCTGTGACCGACAACTTCGGCCTTACCGCTCTGTGGACCCGTCTTGCCGTTGGCAACGGCACTGACGTCGACAACAACGTGTCCGACGACATGTTCGCTGTTGCCGCCAACCTGAAGTTCGACGGCGTGTCCGGCGCTGTGTATGCTGCCTACGCTGCTCTGGATGATCCCCGCTATGAGGATGAAAAGAAAGAAATTAAGAGCCACTATGCCAACAACGGCTGGAACGGCGGCCGCACTGTCGAAGGCGAAGGCGACGCTTACTGGGTCGGCTTCACCTCCACCCTGTCCTTCTTCGATCCCTTCACCCTGAAGCTCTCTGCCGCTTACGGCACCTTCGAAGGCAAGCATTCCGCTGAGGACACCGACGGCTGGAACGTGCAGGCCAAGGCTTCCTACAAGACCGCCTTCGGTACTCCCGTGCTCGGCGCCTGGTACTTCTCCGGTCTGGATAAGGACGGCGAAGGCTACATGCCCAGCGCTGGCTACTTCGCTGGCACCAACCACATTTATGATGGTTACGCCGCCCTCACCAACCCCTCTCAGACCCTCAACGATGGTAACTGGGCTGTGCAGGTTGGTATCGAAGACATGTCCTTCATCTCCGGCCTTACCCATGACTTCCATGTGACCTACATGAAGGGTACCAACGATGAAAAGTACGCTGGTGATGTCTTCCTGACCGAAGATGACGCCGTCGTCGAACTCACCCTGAACAACAAGTACAAGATCTACAAGAACCTCACCGCTCGCCTCGAACTCGCCTATGTCATCAACGACTTCGGCAAGGCTACCGAAGCTGCCGCTGGTGACGAAGACGACTGGTACGCCGGCCTCACCTTCGACTTCCGCTTCTAATTCCATGCGGTGTTAGACCGCTTCGGACTTAGCGCCTAGCGAAGTTCCGCGGGGGAAGGGAAACCTTCCCCCGCTCTGCGTTTAAGCAAGCCGCGAAGGACACATAGAAGCCCGGAAGCATGACGCCTCCGGGCTTTTATCTATCATGCTGTTATATCACAATAAAATATACTTTGTGTTCCCCGCGTGATTTTTGCCGCAAGCTGGTATATATTCCAGAAAAACGAGGTCATGCAGTGCTGGATCTTTCGCAGGGGAAAAATATTCGACTGCTCGTCATCGAGAGCGACGAACAGCTCACAGAGCAGATATACGCCTACCTTGAGCCGCTGGGCTATGTGCTGGACAGCGCGACCAGCGGCATGCTCGGATGGCAGAGAGCCGCCACCGAAGCTTACGATGCCTTGCTCATAGACGTCATGCTCCCCGGCATGGACGGGCTCACCCTCTGCCGCCGCCTGCGTACGGAATCCGGCAGTGAGATACCCGTCATCATGATGACCAGCAGCGAGTCGATAGAAAGCCGCGTGCTCTGCCTCAACTGGGGCGCGGACGACTTCCTCGTCAAGCCTTTCGATTTTCTGGAAATGGAAGCCCGCATACGCGCAGTGGTGCGCCGGGCCCGCATACAGCATTCTTCCCGTGTTCTGCGCTGGGCCGGGCTGGAGCTGGACCCGCAGACCCATACGGTGCTCTGCGGCGGCAAGCCCCTGCGCCTGCGCCCAACCTGCTTCACTCTGCTGGCGCGTCTCATGCGTTCCGCGCCCGGCGTGGTCACCCGCAAGGAACTGGAGCTGGAAATCTACGGCGACTCCCCGCCCGACAGCGATTCCCTGCGCACGCATATCCATCTGCTTCGCAAAGCTCTGGAAGAGGCGGGCAAGCCCCTCATTAAAACCGTTTCTCATGTGGGCTTCCGGCTGGAAAACGGAGAGGAAAAGTAAAGAAAAGGTAAAAGAGAAGTGCCAGCTCTTGCGCGGCATTTCCGATTAGATTACTTTGTTTTCAACGTGGCCCGCATCCGGCTGGCCTGTAAAAAAGGAGAGTACTCCCATGAATAAGTTTCTCGTTTCCGCTGGCCTCATGATGCTCATGGGCCTCACCGGCGCCGTGGACGCTTTCGCCGCCGAGTATCGCCCCGCCGTTGCCGCCCACCGCGGCGCTTCCGGCTTCCTGCCCGAACACACCCTCGAAGCCAAGGCCATGGCCTATGCCATGGAACCTGACTACATCGAGCAGGACGTTGTCATGACCAAGGACAACCACCTCGTTGTCATGCATGACTACACCCTCGACGCCAACACCGACGTGGCCAAGAAGTTCCCCAACCGCGCTCGCGCCAACGGCAGATACTACGCCGTTGACTTCACCCTTGAGGAAATCAAGAGCCTCATCGTCACCGAACGCTTCAACCCCAAGACCGGCAAGCCCGCGTTCGAAGGCCGCTTCCCTGTGAACACCGGCATCGACTTCCGCGTTCCCACTCTGCGTGAAGAACTGGAACTCGTGAAGGGCCTGAACAAGTCCACCGGCAAGAACATCGGCGTGTACGTTGAAGTGAAGCAGCCCGCTTTCTACAAGGAAGAAGGCAAGGACATCGTGGCCGCCACCATCAAGATGCTGGACGAATACGGCTACAACAGCATGGAAGCCAAGTCCATCCTGCAGATCTTCGACTACGAAGCCGTCATGTCCGCCCGTTCCAAGGGCTGGAAGGGCGAACTCTGCATGCTCGTGGAAATCTGGGACGCTCCCTACCACGACAAGGCCCGCCACGAATGGCTGCTTACCCCCGAGGGCATCGCTGAAGTCTCCAAGCAGGCTACCATCTTCGCGCCCTGGTTCTCCCACATGGCCGTGCCCACTGCCGATGGCAAGGGCTACACCATCAACAACGTGGCTGAACTCGCCCGCAAGCATGGCATGAAGGTGCATAGCTGGACCCACCGCGTGGATAAGCCCCTCAAGGGCTTCAAGGATTCCGACGCTGTTCTCGACTGCGCCTTCAAGGAACTGAAGCTCGACGGCCTCTTCTCTGACTTCGCCGGCAACGTTGTCGAATACCTGAAGAAGAACGGCCTCCGCTAAACCATTTTCAGGCTCGCCCTGAGATATGAACGAAGCCCCGCTCCATTCTGTGGAACGGGGCTTTCCTATTTCTTCAGAGTGCAGTGCAGTATGGGGTAGGGCAGGCCGAGGCCGTCCACTTCATCTCGTGAGACGACCTCGAAGCCGAAGCGGCGGTAAAAGTCCAGAGCCTGCGGATTCTGCTCGTTCACATCCACGCGGCAGGCATTGCGAGTCAAGGCTTCACGCATGAGGGCTGAGCCTATGCCCTTTCCCCGAAGTTCTGCCGCAACGAAGAGCATCTCGATGCTGTTTCCTTCCATGCCGAGGAAGGCGCATGGAGCCCCATTTTCTTCCGCATAGAAGAGAAGGGGGACTTCCTGAAGACCTTGTTTGACGAAAGGCCGCAGATAGTCCACGTCGCCTTCCCGCAGAAAAAGATGCGTGGCCCGCACGGAGGATTCCCAGACGGTGAGGAGTCCTTCCACAAGGTCCGCCACTCGTTTTTCTTTTTTGACCTGCGTTATCACCATAGCTGTTTCGCCTAAAAATAAAGTCGCCGTTCCATGAACACAGCGGCTTTTGCAATTAAAAGTCTTTGAAGGAAGGGAGGGGGTGCAGGGGGAGGGAAGGAAAGCTTTCTCCAGAAAAGCTTTCTTTGGGTATAGGCACATCCGAGAAAATCCATAACATTTGGATATTATAGATTTTTATTTCGAAGGATGTCTTTTATTGTCCTCTGAAGTCCGCTTGAATCCCCAAAAATTGTGAGTATAATTGAGAGT
>JAFQPD010000056.1 GCA_017411945.1 Mailhella sp. | reverse complement strand
TTCTACGCACTATTCGTATGAGTCCTGCCGAGAATCAGCGGCTTCTCGAATACGCGGAAATTTCCGGCATCACGGTTTCCGAATACATCCGAAGAAAATGTTTTGGAGGCAGGCCTATCACCGCTTACACCGACCTCGCAACCATCCGTGAACTGAGGCGTCTCGGCGGCCTGCTGAAACATAACTTCGAGACCGTACGAGAGGGCGGCTGTGATCCTCGTATTGCCGATGAGATGGAGGATACGATTGTTGCCATCAAGCGGGCTATCGAGCGGCTTGGGGTTCGCGATAAAAATTGATACTTATTGATACTAAAAAGTATCAATTTACCCTGCTGTAAGTTTGCGAGATGACAGAGCCTCTCTGAGCTTTCTTTCAGCAGAGCAGGGGAGAAAAGGGCAGATTATGCTCATTGGAATTGACCGAGCCTGCCTTCTCGTTTAGTGCTAAACGTATATTTAAAAAGAAGGGGAATGGGAAAATGGCGCGTGGGCCTCGCATAGATTGGAGCAAGGTTGACTTCGGAAGACCTGCCGCAGAAATTGCCGCTGAACTCGGCTGCAGTGTTCCTGCCGTATATACCGCCAAGAAAAAGTTTGAAGGCAAGTCTGCCGCTGAGCAGGTGGCTACGCCTGATTCTTCCACCGAGTCTGCCCAGCCTTCTTCTGCCGAAGCTCCTGCTCCCAAAGCGGCAAAAAAGAAGCCCGCAAAGGACACCGCGACCATCGGCTTTGAGAAGCAGATATGGGATGCGGCCTGCGAACTCTGGGGCCATATTCCCGCCGCCGATTACCGCAAGGTTATCGTGGGGCTTATCTTCCTGCGCTACGTTTCCGGAGCGTTTGAACGCCGCTACAACGAGCTCGTTGCTGAGGGCGACGGTTTTGAGAATGAGCGCGATGCCTACGAGATGGAGAACGTGTTCTTCATCCCCGAAGAAGCCCGTTGGAATGTCATTGCCGAGGCGGCGCATACGCCCGAAATCGGCACTGTCATCGATGGGGCCATGCGAGCTATTGAGAAGGAGAACTCCTCCCTCAAGAACGTGCTGCCTAAGGTGTACGGCAACCCTGATCTAGACAAAAAAGTTCTCGGCAATGTCGTTGATATCTTCACGAACAATATCGTTCTGGATGACAGCGACAAGGGCAAAGACCTGCTCGGGCGCACCTACGAATACTGCATCGCCCAGTTCGCGGCCTACGAAGGCAAGAAGGGCGGCGAATTCTACACGCCTGCAAGCATTGTTAAAACCATCGTTGCCGTGCTCAAGCCTTTTGATAACTGCCGCGTGTACGACCCCTGCTGCGGTTCGGGCGGTATGTTCGTGCAGTCTGCCGATTTTGTCCGTGCTCACGGAGGGCTTCATAAGGGCCTTTCCGTGTACGGTCAGGAGTCCAACTCCGACACCTGGAAGATGGCTAAGATGAACATGGCCATTCGCGGCATTGAAGCGAACTTCGGCGAACATCAGGCCGATACCTTTACGAACGACCTGCACCCCACGCTCAAGGCGCACTTCATCATGGCGAACCCGCCGTTCAACTATCATCCATGGCATCAGGAAATGCTGAAGGATGATGTGCGCTGGAAGTACGGCCTGCCGCCGGAAACTAATGCCAACTTCGCGTGGATTCAGCACATGATCCATCACATGGAGCCTACGCGCGGCCGTATAGGACTTGTGTTGGCGAATGGTGCGCTTTCCACCCAAACCGGAGGAGAAGGGGATATCCGCCAGAAGATCGTAGAGGCCGACCTTGTCGAAGCCATTGTCGCCTTGCCTGATAAGCTCTTCTATAGTGTTCAGATTCCCGTCACACTCTGGTTCTTTGCCAAGAACAAGCCCCAGAAAGGTAAAACATTGTTCATTGATGCCGATAAACTCGGTTTCATGGTTGACCGTAAGCACCGCGATTTTACCGAAGAGGATATTGCCCTTATTGCCGATACTGTGGAAGCCTTCAGGGAAGGCAAGCAGGAAGACATCAAGGGCTTCTGTGCGGTTGCTGACCTTGATGCCATCAAGGCGCAAGATTTCGTCCTTGCTCCAAGCCGCTACGTCGGTATTGAAGACCAGGAAGAGGATGGCGAACTCTTCGATGAAAAGATGAAGCGTCTTACCACTCAACTTGCCAACCTGTTTATGCAGAGCGATAAGTTACAGGAAGAGATAAGGAAGAATTTAAAGGCGGTGGGGTATGACGTTTAATCACTACAAGATGAAGGAACTCATATCCGACATATCAATGGGCCCGTTTGGCTCAAATATAAAAACTGATTGTTATCAAGAGAGTGGGGTTCCATATCTTAATGGCAGTAATTTGGCGGGCGTAACTCTTGTTGAAGACAAGTTTAATTACATTTCAGAAGAAAAAGCTAATGAACTTGGTCGCGCTGTGGCTCGCAGAGGTGACGTTATTGTTACTCATCGTGGTACGCTAGGACAAATTAGCTATATTCCATCTACTTCTAAGCATGAAAGATATGTGACTGGAAATAGTCAGTTTCGTTTTTCGTGCAATAAGCTCCTGCTTCCTGAATATATTGTTTATTATTTCCATTCGAGAAAGGGGCAGCATACTCTTTTAAGCAATTCTTCAAGAGTAGGTGTTCCTGCTTTAGCAAGACCGACATCGAGTTTTCAAACTTTAGATGTTGAAATTCCTGATATCGATACCCAAAAGCGCATCGTAAAAATTTTATCTTCTCTCGACGACAAAATCGAGCTGAACAACAAAATCAACGACAACCTGCAACAGCAGGCGCAGGCGTTGTTTAAGTCGTGGCTATCTAGCAATGACTTTGAATATGTTCCGCTTGCTTCTATCGCAGATATAAATCCTGAATCACTTTCTTCGAAGGACATCTGGAATTTATATAGATATTTGGATACAAGTAGTATTACTAGCAATGTAATTTCAGAGGTTCAAACATACTCCAGTGTTCAGGACTTGCCTAGTCGTGCGAAAAGAAAGGTAAAAAACGGTGATATCGTATATTCAAATGTTAGACCTAATCAAAACCATTTTGGTCTGATTTTCTGTAACACAGCAAATTTGCTGGTATCGACAGGATTTTCGGTTATCCGATGCAAAGATTCAGGAATTTGCAATGAGTTTATTTACTTATTTTTAACGCAAAAAGAAGTGATAGAAGAGTTTCAGCAGTTAGCAGAGCAAAGTGCATCAACATTTCCTGCAATAAAGCCTTCAGACATTGGAGCGAAATTAATCCCTTACTCTGCTAATATCGCCAAACTCCTCAAGCCAACGATTACAACGTTGTTTTCTTTTATCCAAAAGAACAATGAAGAAAACCGCCACCTTGCCGAACTCCGGGACACGCTTCTCCCGAAGCTGATGTCCGGCGAACTCGATGTGTCTGACATAGAACTTTCGGAGGTATCCGATGCTTGACCGCTATATAGCCGAAGCCACCCAGTGCGACTTCAAGCAGGCTCTTGAGACCAAAAAGCCGAAAAGCTGGCTCAAAAGCGTTTGCGCCTTTGCCAACGGCATAGGCGGTACTCTGCTGTTCGGCGTGGACGATGACGGTCGCCCGGTCGGCCTTGAAAACATCAAGGACGACTCCGAAAAGATCAGCGAGCTTATCAAGACGCGCATCGTGCCTGTTCCGCAGGTGGTTATCGAAACCTTTGAGGAAGACGGCAAAGCCATTCTTGCGCTTTCCGTTCTGCCGGGGCGTTCGACGCCATACTGGTATAAGGCCGACGGCAGCAGGGAAACCTTCATCCGCATCGGTAATGAAAGCGTTTCTGCTCCCGACTACACGGTCAACGAACTTATCCTGAAAGGGTCGAACCAGTCCTATGACGCTATGGTAACGGGGGAAAAACGCTCACTCTACAGCTTCACCCTTCTTGAAGCCACTTATCGTGAGCGCGCAGGTATTCCCTTTGAGCTTTCGGACTATACCTCTTTCGGCCTGACCGACAGCAATGGCTTCCTTACCAATGCCGGTAAGCTGATGGCCGACCAGCACGCCGTTTACAATTCCCGCATATTCTGCACCCGCTGGAACGGCCTGAAAAAAGGCTCTGTTTTCGATGACGCGCTGGACGATAAGGAATATGCTGGCGGTTTGATTTCCCTTCTCCAGAACGGCAGGGACTTTGTAAAAAACAATTCCCACGTTCGCTTCGCCAAAGCTCCGAAGTTCCGTATCGATAAGCCTGATTACGCCGAACGCGCCGTAACCGAAGCTATCGTCAACGCCCTGATCCATCGCGACTACATCCTTATGGGGGCTGAAATCCATATTGATATGTTCGATGACCGGCTTGAGATTTCTTCCCCGGGCGGTATGTTTTCCGGCAGTCCCATTCAGGACAGGGACATCTCGCAGATCGGGTCTTACCGCCGAAATCCTGTCATAGCCGACTTGTTCCACCGTATGCGCTTCATGGAACGGCGGGGCAGTGGACTTCACAGAATCATATCTGAAACGGAAAGGCTCCCCGGCTATCAGGAGTCCATGCGCCCGGTGTTTCTCTCCGATCAGTCGTCTTTCAAGGTGATTATCTACAACGTGAACTACGCCGAAAACGACACGAACAGCACAATCGACAGCACAATAAAATCCAATATTAACAATGTGTTGTCAAAATTTGATCAGTCAAACAGCACAATCAAGAACACAATCAACAGCACAATCGACGACGCTGAAATTCCTCTCACGGAGATACAAAACGATATCCTGAATGCGATAGCAGAGTCTCCGGATATTTCCATGACGGAACTGGGGCATAAGATAGGGAGATCCAGAAGTTCTGTGCGTTACCACATCCAACAGCTCAAAAATGCCGGCAAAATACAGCGAGAAGGCACGACGAGAACCGGCAAATGGGTTGTCTTGTAAGGGGGAATGCCATGTCCACCGCATACACCGAAGCCAGCTACGAAAATTCCGTTATCGAGCTTTTCGAGAACATGGGCTATACACATCTGTACGGCCCGGACGTTGAGCGCGACTATGAATCTCCTCTTTACGATGAGGAGTTTGTCGCTTCGCTTCAGCGCATCAATCCCAAGCTCCCATCCGAGGCTCTTGATGATGCATACAACAAGCTGAAAAACTTTGATAACGGCGAACTTATCCAGAAGAACAAAGTCTTCATGGACTGGCTCCAGAACGGTGTACCTGTTCGCTACTTTGAAGCCGGAGAAGAACGATCCGACATCGCCTACCTTGTTGACTACGCCACGGTGGACAACAACAGCTTTTACGTTGCGAACCAGTGGACGTTTGTTGAAAACAGCGAACGCCGCCCCGATGTTCTGCTTTTCCTGAACGGCCTGCCAGTCGTGCTTGTCGAGCTGAAGTCGCCTTCCCGCGAAGAGACCGACGCCAGCGAAGCGTATCTTCAGATTCGCAACTATATGCACGAGATTCCTTCGATGTTCATCTATAACGCCATATGCGTGATGAGCGACCAGCTTATCAGCAAGGCGGGTACGATAACCTCCGGGGAAGACCGCTTCATGGAGTGGAAAACCAAGGACGGAAGCTACGAAAATACACGGTTTGCGGCCTTCGATACCTTCTTTGAAGGGCTTTTCCAGAAGAAACGCTTCCTCGATATTCTGAAGAACTTCATCTGCTTCTCGAATGAAGGGCTCAAGTCCTATAAGATACTCGCGGGCTATCACCAGTATTTTGCCGTTCGCAAGGCAATCGAAACCACGCGCAAAGCGACAGAAGAGCAGAGCGGCAAGGGCGGTGTGTTCTGGCATACACAGGGCAGTGGTAAGTCGCTGTCTATGGTGTTTTATGCGCACCTCCTTCAGGAAACGCTCAACAGCCCGACCGTTGTTGTTATCACTGACCGAAATGACCTTGACGATCAGCTCTTCGGCCAGTTCTCCAAGTGTGCAGACTTCCTGAGGCAGACGCCCATTCAGGCCAGGGATAGAAAGCACCTTCGGGAGCTGCTTGCCGGACGAAAGGCAAACGGTATCATCTTTACCACCATGCAGAAGTTCGAGGCCGAGGAAGACTCGCTTTCCGAGCGCTCGAATATCATTGTCATGGCGGATGAGGCCCATCGCGGACAGTATGGCCTGAGGGAAAAGGTCAGAACCGTGATGAATGCCGCTGGCGAGCTGGTATCGAAAATAGTACACGGCATCGCGCGAATCATCAGAAACAGCCTGCCCAAAGCTACCTACATCGGCTTTACCGGTACTCCGGTTTCCGAGCAGGATCACAATACGCGGGAAGTTTTCGGCAACTATATCGACGTGTACGACATGACGCAGGCTGTCGAAGATGGGGCAACTCGGCCTGTCTATTATGAAAGCCGTGTGCTGAAGCTGAGCCTGAACGCTGATATTCTGAAAAAGATAGATGATGCTTACGATGAAATGGCCGACGAGGCGAGTCAGGAATCCATAGAAAAGAGCAAGCGCGATCTTGCTCAGATGGATGAGCTGCTTGGCAACGAGGCCACTATCGAAACTCTGGTTAACGATATTCTTCAGCACTATGAGGGATGCCGTGAGCATCTTCTCACCGGCAAGGCTATGATCGTGGCCTATTCGCGCCCCATAGCCATGAAGATTTACCGCCGTATCCTCGAAGTGCGCCCAAACTGGCAGGATAAGGTTGCCGTGGTTATGACGGACTCCAACAAGGATCCCGAAGACTGGCACGAGGTTATCGGCAACAAGACGTATAAGGAAAAGCTCGCCAAGAAGTTCAAGGACAATGATGATCCTCTGAAGCTCGCCATTGTGGTTGATATGTGGCTGACTGGCTTCGATGTGCCGTCGCTTGCGACCATGTACGTTTATAAGCCGATGAAGGGCCATAATCTCATGCAGGCCATCGCCCGAGTAAACCGTGTCTATAAGGATAAAGAGGGCGGTCTTGTCGTCGACTACATCGGCATCATGGCAGCATTGAAGCAGGCTATGGCCGATTATTCCTCCCGTGACCAGAAGAACTACGGCGATATGGATATATCCAAGGGCGCGTATGAAAAGTTCAGGGAGAAACTACAAGTCTGCCGCGATCAGTTCCACGGGTATGATTATTCTGCTTTCTACGGAACCAGCGATCTTGCACGCGGCAAGGCTATTAGCGGCGCAGTGAACTTTATTCTGGATCGTGAAAAGGCGACGCAGAGCGAACGGTTCGCCAAAGAAGCCCAGATGATGACGCAGGCCCTGTCGCTTTGCGCGTCTATTGCAGAAGAAGAGGAGCGCATCGAAGCCGCCTTCTTTGAGGCTGTGCGCGTACTCCTGCAGCGCCTCAAGTGGCAGGGCGGCGGTAAAAAGCTGTCGGTGGCCGAACTGAACTCCCGCATCAATGAACTGTTGAAGCAGAGCATCAACAGCGATGGCGTGAAGAATCTCTTCGAGGATATCAAGGAAGAGTTTTCAATCTTTGACGAAAAGTTCCTGAATGATATTGCGGCAATGGAACATAAAAACATTGCCGTTGAAATTTTGAAGAAACTCATTGCCGAGCAGATTTCCGTCTACAAGGGCAGAAACCTCGTCAATTCCAAGAAATTCAGCGAACTCATGCAGAGGGTGATAAACAGCTATCTGAACGGCATGCTTACGAATGAGCAGGTCATTGACGAACTACTCAAGATGGCTGCGCTTATCAAGGAAGCTAAACAGCGTGGTGATGATCTCGGTCTGAACGAAGAGGAAATGGCTTTCTACGATGCGCTTTCAAAGCCTGATGCCGTTCGAGAGTTTTATACCAATGAACAGCTCGCGGAGCTTACAAAGGAGCTTGCCGACACTCTGCGTAAAAACAGGACGATAGACTGGCAACAGCGTAAGGCGGCAAGAGCCAAGATGCGTATGCTGGTTAAGCGCCTACTCAAGAAGTACAAGTATCCACCCGAGGGTGAAGAAGAGGCTCTGGAAACCGTACTCGCACAGTGTGAAACTTGGACGGATAACGCGGTCTAGGAAGCTACCGTGTGTATAAAAGAAGAGCCCCTCTAAAAGGGGCTCTTTAAGGATAGTCATGAATATACTATGAGGAGAAGATTAGAGGTGTGTTAGCATAAATACGCTTATCTTCAATTTTTGCGGAAGATAATCCAGTTTTTTGCTCTGGGTTTGGTGTAAAACCTGACTGTTTTAATTTTTTCATTAAGTTTGCATGGTGAGAAAAAGCGTGTGAATTACTAGACTTCATAAGCTGAGAAAGTCTCTCATAATCCGAGGAGATATTGCTCATAATTACCCCCTTGATTTTTTAGAATGCATAAACAATAAATATCCTTGCTTGTTAGCAAAGTCTATTGCAAGTCTGTTATATTTTTCTATGGCGGTCTTCAGTTTTGGCGTATTGTCTAGGTTTTCAATCCTTAGATTTAGGCTGTCTTGGAGCGTTTTTATACCAATATGCCTACCATGAGAGTGCCAGCGAGCGTTGTCACCAAGCGTTTTTGCGATTTCCTCAGCTCTTTGTTCTTTTTCGTCGTTAGTCACAGGGGCGCCACTTGTTTTATGACTTGTCCAATCCTTAAATTTATACTGGACAAGCCATTTTTTTAGGAGTGCTACTGTAAGGTTTCTGGCTTGTGAGTAAAAATTTAGGTCAGCAAGATTGAGATTTAAAGCCATCTGCAATTCGACAGGTGTAATTGTTCCATCTCCTGATTTTCTTTTAATGTATTCAAACTGATCTATATATCCTTGAGCTGACACATATTTACCATTAACTAAAACTTGAGGATCAATTGGCCCTAAGGACGAGGCATAGCTCATATAAATTTTATCACCAGACATACAGAGAATGGTTCCAGCAGAATATGCATAATCTTGCACAAAAAAATAGATTTCCTTGTAGAAGTTGCGCATAACATCGACCATAACTTCTACCATTTCTACGCTTCCACCATTTGTAGTGATGTTAAACGCTAGATTTTCTTTGGGGCTATGTTTGGCTAAATTTTCAATTTCAGAGATAAACAGTTGTTTATAAGATGGATCAATATTTCCATAGTATAGAAATACATCTGCATGTATAAGTTTTTCGATGTTTTCCACACATTTATTAAGCTCGTTATTCACTAGGTCACAGGTGGGAAAATGGGACATAGGATGCTCACTTAATTTGTTACTACTTATTAAAAGGTCGACTAATTATATCTAAGGAATAAGGGATAGTCCATAGCCATTTTTGTCTTGCCAGAAAATTAGGAAGACTCTTTGGCTGTTAATAGTCTTGATAATCGCGTGAAGGCAGAATTACAAATGTTATCATGTATGGTGACATATAGCGAATTTTATTCAACAATAAACAACTATTCTCGGTGGTTATAGTGTTAATTCAACACTCTATACCTCTATGCTGGAATCCGATAATCCGGTCGACATGAGATGTAATTAGGAATATAATGCGGAAGGCTTTTTCTTCTCTCAAACCCGACCCCAATCGTCCTCAGTAGTCAATTTCTATCCCAAATCCTAATAGGCCAACCACCAAAGCGGGAATAACATTCCACAACCTCTGCTTCGACTTGTTCCTCCTCCCCAAAAGGAATAATTCATTTGGATTAGTTCTGTAACATAAGAAGCGCGATAATTTGCTTTTTACAATACACTAGCAACGTTATCGCACTTCTTATGCAGGCTTTTTTAGCTCAACCAGGCTCTCAACATATCCATGTCGTCATAGCCATGCAGGCGCATCTGCTCGCGTTCAGATTCCGTCCATTCGGTATCGGTGATGGTGATCTGAGTTTCTTCCGTCTGGTTTTCAATACGAGCATCTTCCATAGCACTTCTCCTTTTGAAATTAGGGTATTTGCGAGGTGTATGGAATTAGGATATACTATTTCCCGTTTCAGGGCAAAAGGACTTCCTGCCGATGCCGAAATCGAGGTACAGATTTAAAAGTGTTGCCACTTTTGTTGCCATATTCGATTTTTTGAAAAAGTAAATTTTATTTAATTCAAATAATTATGAACAATGTTTGAATTCTGCCATCGCAATCCAAGGAAGTCCTTCATAGTCTATAATCGGCTGGAAGGACTTCCTTTTTTTGTTTGAATCACACCTGTCAGCGTCCAGCAAAATCCCGGAAAATCCGTTTACATCTACGAAATTTGTTGGCATATTTGTTACCACTTGGGTCTCGCTCAGGTGGCAACATTTGGCAGGTAATCATGCTGAATGACACAGCTATTCGAGCAATGCACGGCAAGGCCAAAAAAGGTGAGAAATCCACAAAAATCTGACGGCGGAGTATTAAACTTTGTCGACGGAAAATATTGGCGACTTTTCTATCGTTTTGGCGGCAAGCAGAAAAAGTCTGCCTTGCAATGCTGCATGGAAGTCCTTCGCGTTCGCAGGCCGGAAGGGCTTTTTTATTCCCGTGCTGGCCTGTGCCTTTTTTCTCCTGCCTTGACTCTTCCAGCTCTAAGGGCGATAAGAAGCAGTTGAGCCCTGCGCTTATGCAGCCTTGCTACTTCTTTCATTACAAGAAATTGCATTTTCTGAGATCCGAGGGGAAAATGGAAGCCAAACAGCCTGTCATACTTGTCGTCGAGGACGACGAAGATATCCGTGAACTCGTAGCCTTTTCTCTTGAAGACGAAGGCTACAGGGTGGAGCAGGCTGCCGACGGCCTCAAAGGCCTGGAGCTGGCAGAATCGCTCCGGCCTGATCTTATCATTCTTGATCTCATGCTGCCCGGACGCGACGGGCTTTCCGTGTGCCGAGAGCTGAACAAGAAGGCCGCCGATGCCATGCCCAGCCCCATACTCATGCTCACCGCCAGAGGAGAAGAGATGGACCGCATAGTCGGCTTCGAGTACGGGGCTGACGACTATGTGGTGAAGCCCTTCAATATCCGCGAGCTCATGCTCAGGGTCCGCGCCATACTTCGCCGCAGGAGCATGGACAACGGCAAGCGCATCATCACGCGGCACGGCATCAGCCTCGACCAGCAGGGGCGCCGCGTTTCCATCGATGGAGCGACTCTCGATCTCACCGCGCTGGAATACCGCATCTTTGAAGATTTCTTCCTGAATGCCGGGCGCATCCGTACCCGCGAAGAACTGCTCTCTTCCGTATGGGGCTACCAGTTCGAAGGCTATGAGCGCACCGTAGACGTACATATAGCCCGCCTGCGCCGCAAGCTCGGCAATGCCGCTCAGTGCATCGAAACTGTGCGCGGCATGGGCTACCGCTGCAAGGAATAGGGCCGGCGAGGGCACGACACCATGAAGAGCAGGACCTTCACGTTCAAGATATTTTTCAGCTTCTGTCTGGTCATTCTGTTCTCTGTTCTCGTCCCGTCAGTCTATTTTCTGCACAATCTCCGCGAAGAGAGCATCGAGCGCACGAGGGAGGCCGCCCAGCGCGAAGTGACCTTCTATCAGCGTTATCTTCAGAGCGAGCTGAAGAAAAGATCCGCCAAAGGCAAGGACCTGACCGAACTGCTCCGCGACTTCCGCTCAGCCAGCGACCATCGCATGACGCTCGTGGACGAAAGCGGAACCGTGCTTTACGATACCTTTTTCTCGAAGGCTGAGCGGGAACTGCCAAGCCATATCGATCGTGAAGAAATACGCGGGGCCTTTGCCCGCGGTGCTGGCACCAGCGTTCGCATGAGCCATGCCATGCGCGAACTTTTCGTCTACGCGGCCCTCCGGCTGGACAGCCCCGAAGGCCAGGCTTTCGTAGTCCGCGTATCCGCACCGCTTTCCTCCGTTGAAAGCTACGCCAAGGCCAGAAGCCGCGCTCTTCTCGCCTGTGCCTTCATTGCCTTCCTGCTGGCCTGCGGCTTTGCAGCGTTCTTCTCCATGCGTTTCCGCCGTTCCCTGCGGCTCATGATAAGTTCGGTGGAGAACCTCGCCACGCCCGGCATCAGAAGCGGGCGCATCAGCCTGCGCACACTCCCCGGTGATGAGTTCGCCCCGCTTGCCGGCGCTGTGAATTCCATGGCGGAACGCATGGAAGTACAGGTGAAGCACATCCTTGCCCAGAAGGCCCAGCTCGATGCCGTGCTCAACAGCATAGCGGAAGGCGTGCTCGTGATAGACCACGACGGCCGCGTACGCAGCGTGAACGCTTCGCTCATCCACCTCTTCCCCCGCACCGCCCATGCCGAAGGCCTCCTGCCCGCCGATGTCATCCCTTCGGATGAGCTCCAGCGAAGCATCGACGCGGTGAAGAACGAGATGCCGGACAAGCCCCTCAAGTTCGATATGGATACCGAATCCGGCCGCAAGCTTCGCGTGCACGTCTGCCCCATAGTGGGAGAAGTGAAGATGCTCATGGCAGTCGCCGTTTTCCACGACATCACGGACATGTCCGTCCTCATGGAGATGCGGCGCGACTTCGTGGCCAACGTGTCCCACGAGCTGCGCACTCCGCTCACGGCCATCATGGGCTATGCGGAAAGCCTGAAACGCTATGTTTCCGAACAGCGCGGCCTGCACTTCCTGGAAGTCATCGACCGCAACTCCCAGTACAGGGCGACCATGGTGAAAGACCTGCTCCAGCTTTCCAGCATCGAAAACGGCGCCATCCCCATGAACATCACGGCCGTGCCTGCATCCATGGTGCTCAGGGGAGGCACCGACCTTTGCCGTGCTGCGGCCGAAAATCGCAAGCTTGAATTTCGAGAATCCCTGAAGGGGGGCGACTTTTCCGTGAAGGGCGATCCGGAATACCTCAGCCGCGTGATGCGCAACCTGCTGGAGAATGCCTGCCGCTATGCCCCTGAAGGATCCATCATCGTCATTTCAGCCGAAGCCATGCCGCAGCAAGGCGTCGCCCTGTTCCGCGTGCAGGACAAGGGGCCTGGCATCCCGCCGGAACTGCGGCTCCGCGTATTCGAGCGTTTTTTCCGCGTGGAAAAACACAGGGGAGGGCAGATATCCACCGGCCTCGGCCTGTCCATCTGCAAGCATATCATCGAACGCCACGGCGGCCGGGTCTATGTGGGAGAGGGCGAAGGATGTGAAATGTGCTTCACTGTGCCGCTGGCCTGACGCGCCAGCATGCGAAAGGCGGCCTTTAACCGCATTCCCCGTTACCGCATACACGCCTTGAGAGCGAGCCTCCTCCCCATGTCATGCGACTTCTGGAGTTCCAGAGGGAAGATCTCCTCACGATATGCGCGCTTTTTTTCCTCGTCAAAGGCGTCGGCCTCGTAGAGGCTGTAGTCATGGAACTGCCAGGCGTTGGCCGCACAGCATATTTCAGATTCCATGCCCAGCATCTCTCCCATGCGCGCATGCACAGCCCCAAAGGGCTTGACGATGTCTTCCGTTTTCTCCGGCCCAAGCCCGAACGTATAGATGAAGGCCGAGGGGATGCTCCGCCCGTACTGCCAGCGGTCTTTCTTCGTGTACAGCATGTTGCTGAACATGAAGCGGTGCAGAAGCCCCAGAAGCTCCGGCGTGATGTTGTAGTAATAGATGGGAGAGCCGAAGATGAGCGCATCGGCCTGCGCCATCATTTCCAGTATGGGGGAAAGCTCGTCCTTCATGGCGCAGCAGCCGTGCCTGCCGCCCTTGATCTTGCAGGAAAAGCAGCTCACACAGCCTTTGAACTTGAGAGGATAGAGCTGGATGAGCTTCGTTTCCGCTCCAGCGGAAGCAGCGCCCTCGAGGGCGGCCTGAAGCATGGCAAAAGTGTTGCCATTGAGGCGCGGACTGCCATTGAATGCAAGTATCATATTTCCTCCCTTCGGCGCATTCACACGTTTTTTCAAAGATTACGCCAGCTCGCGGCACAGTGCAAGCATGCTTGCCGAAATGCCCGCCCTTGGCTAAGCTCACAGCATGAACATCATCGCCCATATCCATACTGATCTGCCCACGAAATTCGGCGTTCCTCGCCAGAGCGGCCTTGTGGACGCACTCAAGGCCCGCATCGTCTTCACGGAAGGCTACCGCGAGCCCGAAGCCCTGCGCGGCATCGAAGATTTCACGCATATCTGGCTCATCTGGGAATTTTCCAAGGCCAAGCGGGAAGGCTGGTCGCCCACTGTCCGCCCGCCGCGCCTTGGAGGCAACCGCAGGCTGGGCGTTTTTGCCACGCGTTCTCCATTCCGCCCCAATCCCATCGGCCTTTCCTGTGTGAAGCTCGAAGGAGTGGAGCTGAACGGGCCGGAAGGCCCTGTCCTGCATATTGCAGGAGCAGACCTCATGGACGGCACGCCCATCTTCGACATCAAGCCCTATGTGCCCTATGCCGATGCCCATCCTGAAGCAGCAGGCGGCTTCACCACCGCGTTGGCCGATGCGCCGCTCTCCGTGGAATTCCCCGACGAATGGCGGCTCGGGTTCACGCGCGAACAGCAGGAGGCCATAGTCGGCATACTGGAACGCGACCCGCGCCCGCATTACCATGAGGACCCGGAACGCATCTACGGCATGAGCTTCGCCGGCAGGGACGTGCGCTTTTTCGTTCGGGAGAACTGCGCCGTAGTATGCGGGGTGGAGAAGAACGCAGGGGAGAAGGGCAATGGCTAGCGGCTGGGCTCAGGACGGCGCCGCCGATGCGCAGATACAGGATTCCATCAACGATGAGATAGCCCGCGTGCGCCGTCGGCTGGAAGAGGGCGGAGAAAGCCTTGACGAATGCGAGGAGTGCGGAGAGCCCATTCCGATGGCGCGCCGCCTTGCCATGCCCGGAGTGCGGCTCTGCATCGAATGCCAGCAGGAGGCGGACAGAAACGAACGTGCGTTCAGCCCCTATAATCGCAGGCACAGCAAATCCAGCCAGCTGAGGTAGCCGTGCTCTCCTTTGTTCTGGAAATGCAGAGAGTTTCGTGCTAGATTACAGTCAGGCCCTGATCTATCCTCAGATTTCCACCGCCAGCAAAGGAGAAGCTCTATGAACGATACTGCTGCCCCCCTTGGCAGTGACCGCCAGCCCCAGGTCTACCGCATGAAGGATCTGGTCCCGTGGGACAGAGAAAAGCTTGCCGGAGGAGAAGGCATCCTGTACGGCAAGTATAGCTTCACGCGCAACGACCCCACTCCCGGAATGGCCATCAAGGAGATAGGCTGGATGATCCTCCAGCCTGGCGACTCCATAGGCATGCACAAGCATACCAATAATGAGGACGTCTATGTCATCGTTTCCGGCGAAGGGCTTTTCACGGACAGCGACGGCAACGAGATTCCCGTTTTTGATGGCGATATCACCATCGCCCGCCCCGGCGACAGCCATGCCCTCAAGAATATAGGCACGTCCCCTCTCATCTTCCTGAACTTCATCGGCCAGCTTGACTGACAGGGCCGGCGTTCCGGTGCAAAGAAAAGCGGCCTCCCAGGAGCATCCGGGAAGCCGCTTTTCCAATGGGCATGAGCCAGAGGGCGCGTCAATCCTTGCGCAGGAGGCCCAGCTGTTCAAAAGCCTTGAAAAGCAGGCTCATGGCAATGGCAATGAGCGTGGCGAGAACCATGCCCTGAACGGTCACGCTTCCCACACTCAGCTTGGCTCCGCTGAGACCGATGGTCATGACCACGGAAGTCATGACAAGGTTGGCAGTTTTGCTGTAATCGACCCGACGCTCCACGAGGACGCGCAGGCCGGATGCAGCAATGACGCCGAAGAGGAGCAGGCATACGCCGCCCATGACAGGAACCGGGATGCCGCGGATGAGTTCGGAGAGCTTGCCCACGAAGGAGAGCAGGATGGCCATGCAGGCCGCACCGCCGATGACCCACACGCTGTAGACGCGAGTGATGGCCATGACGCCTATGTTTTCGCCATAGGTGGTGTTGGGAGTGGCGCCGAAGAAGCCGGAAAGCACGTTGGAACAGCCGTCTGCAAAAAGCGAACGGGAAAGGCCAGGGTCGTTGATGAGGTCGCGCTCGACGACGTTGCCCGTCACCATGAGGTGGCCAATATGTTCAACAAGAACAACGAGCGCGGCTGGGGCGATGATGAGGATGGCGTTGACATCGAAGCTGGGGGCGTAGAATTCCGGGATCTGTATCCAAGGGGCGGCGAGGACCGGGGCAAAGTCCACCATCCCCATGAAGAAGGCGAAGATATAGCCGCTGAGCACGCCGAATAGAACAGGGATGATGGCAAGGAAGCCTTTGAAGGCCACGGAGCCTATCACTGTCACGGCAAGGGTGAACATAGAAACGAGAACATTATCCATATTGATGCTGTCGCCAACGATGCCGGCCATAGAAGCGGCTGTGGGGGCAAGCTCCAGACCTATGACCGCTATGATGGCACCCATGGCCGCAGGAGGGAAGAGAACGTCCAGCCACTTCGTTCCCGTTGCCTTGATGACCGCAGCAAAGAAGATGAACAGCAGGCCGAAGGCTATGAAACCGGACTGTGCCGCAGAATATCCGCTCGCCGCTATGATGAGAAGGACCGGGGAAATGAAAGCGAAGCTGGAACCGAGATAGGAAGGGATCTTCCCCTTGGTGATGAGAAGGTAGAGCAGGGTGCCTATGCCGTTCATGAACAGGCAGGTCGTGGGGTTCACCTTGAAAAGGAAAGGTACGAGCACTGTGGCTCCGAACATGGCGAACAGATGCTGGAGGCTCAGCGGTATGTTCAAAAGGAGAGGCGGCCTTTCTTCGACCTGTATGACACGATTCCGCACGGTGCTACCCTCGCGTTGATGTTATGCGCATGGCCCGGCGTCGGCCAGAAAGGAGCCCATGCGCGTATCGGCTAATGATTCACTTGAAAAGCCTCTTCCGTCAATCGAAAATAAGAAGCGTTCCAGGCGATGCCCCTGCCTCTTGCCTATTCTGGCGGCGGGCAGAACGAAGATAGGAAGGCGTGCGCAAAAAGAAGCTCCTGCCTCATATGGCCGAAGCTTCTTGCGAAAAATAAGTATAGTTCTTTCCTTTTAAATGGTTACAAGAGGCTTCAGAGCTCCATATCCCGCCTTTTCCATTTTTTCATAGGGAATAAAGCGAAGTGCCGCACTGTTGATGCAGTAGCGCAGGCCGCCCAGCTCCTGAGGCCCATCCGGAAACACATGCCCCAGATGTGAATCGCCTGCACGGCTCCTGACTTCGACTCGGCGCATTCCCAGGCTCGTATCGAGACGGACTCGGATCACATCGTCATCTATCGGGCGGCAAAAGCTTGGCCAGCCGCACCCGGAATCGAATTTATCGGAAGAGCTGAACAAAGGTTCTCCCGTGGCGGCGTCCACATAGATGCCCGCCTCCCTGTGGTTCCAGAACGTTCCGCTGAAAGCGCGTTCCGTACCCGCCAGCTGGGTGACATGATACTCTTCCGGCGAAAGCAGGCGACGAAGCTCTTCATCGGAGGGCTTCCGGTAGCGGGCTGGCGACAGTGCGTCGCTATCGTCGGCGCATCTCTCCGAAACAATGTCCTTGAGAGATGAAAAGTCTATGTGGCAATAGCCTCCGGGATTCTTTCTCAAATATTTCTGATGATGCTCTTCCGCCCTCCAAAAGCTTTTGAGAGGAAGAAGCTCCACTGCCAGCGGAGCGGCATGCTGGGCCTGTTCTTCTTTCAGCAGCGCGGCAAGCTCGTTTCTATCTGCTGGGTTCAGGTAATAGATGCCGGTGCGATACTGGCTTCCCACATCGTTTCCCTGACGATCGACGCTGACGGGATCGATGATCTTGAAAAACTGCCGAACCAGCAAGGCCAGACTCACCTGACTATCGTCGTACTGAACACGGACAGTCTCGGCATGGCCAGTATGGCCGCTGCACACCGAACGATAGTCAGGATGCTCGGCAGTGCCATTAGCATAGCCGACGCTCGTACTTTTCACACCCGGTATGCGCGAAAAATATTCTTCCACGCCCCAGAAACAGCCTCCGGCAAAATATATTTCCGGCAGAACGTCTTGAAAGTCCAGCTTGTCCATATCGGCTCCTTTTCTTCCAGCCAGGAGAAACATTTTCTTTTTTACCAAAGAGTAATCTCTTTTTCCGAGCATGCAAGTAGGAGTTTCATGCAGTACCGTGCTCCTTGGAGCATCCAAAGAGTGCAACGGGCGAAGGCGATGAGCTTAAATGAAAAAACCCGCCGTAAAAACAGCGGGTTATAATCAATCTGGCGGAGAGGAAGAGATTTGAACTCTTGGTACCTTTCGGGTACACACGATTTCCAATCGTGCTCCTTAAGCCGGGCTCGGAAACCTCTCCGCGACAGGTGTCTTCTATTATAGAACAGGGTGGGCGTCAAGCAAAAAATATCATTCCGCCCCGAAAGAGCAAAAAATCCAAGCAGCGGCCTAAATGAAAAAACGCCGTAAAAACAGCAGGTTATGACCAATCTGACAAAGAGAGGGAGTTGACTCCTAACCATGCTGAATAATTGAAGTTTCACGCCGCTGTGCGCATCGCGTACGATTTTTGCACTAGGCATCGAGAGCCATGACAAGACGTTTCTCCTCGCGAGGATGAAGATTTTTTGAAGTTCTACTTGAAATTTTTAGCAGTGGTCAGAGCGGCGGATCGCAGAGTTGCCGATAAGAGAGCGTAAATGAACAGGCTCACTTATACGAAAATACCTATTCCCGCGATAAAGAAGGATATAGGAGCCTAACTTCGAAAAGTGCCGAGACTGAGAAGATCTTTCAGACAAAGATCGAGAGGAGGAGGGCGCATCAAAATCGTTCATGCAAGTACACCAAATGTATTCAAAAAGTGTAACGGGCCTAAAAACGATGCGCTTAAAAAGAAAAACCCGCTGTAAAAACAGCGGGTTATAATCAATCTGGCGGAGAGGAAGAGATTTGAACTCTTGGTACCTTTCGGGTACACACGATTTCCAATCGTGCTCCTTAAGCCGGGCTCGGAAACCTCTCCGCGACAGGTGAAGTTATTAGTACATAATCAGGTACGAGTCAAGCAAAAAGTACGCTTTTTTGCTTTTTTCGTTTAGACGATCTTTTTCAAAAGTATCTCGCCGAACTGCGTGCAGGAAACAGGCTGGGCGTTTTCCATTTCCGCGGCAAGGTCTGGCGTCACAGTCCTGTCGGCAATGGCGGCAAGGATGGCCTCCTGCACTTTTCTAGCGGCTTCGGCAAAGCCCATATGCTGGAGCATGAGGGCTCCGGAGAGCATGAGGCTGCCGGGATTAGCGATATCCTTTCCAGCCGCAGTGGGGGCGGTGCCGTGAGTTGCTTCGAAGATAGCAAGCGTATCGGACATGTTCATGCCCGGCGCCATGCCAAGCCCGCCGACCTGAGCGGCAAGGGCGTCGGAAATATAATCGCCGTTGAGGTTAGGCAGGGCGAGCACGCTGTACTGCTCGGGGCGCAGGAGAGCTTCCTGAAACATGGCGTCGGCTATGCGATCCTTGATGATGATCTTTCCCTTGCTGTTTTCGGGCGTGGCTTCCTTTTCAGGGATGGTGACATCACCGAATTCCTCGCGGGCAACCTCGTAACCCCATGCACGGAAACCGCCTTCCGTGAACTTCATGATATTGCCCTTGTGCACGAGGGTAACGCTGGGCAGGCCGTTATCCACAGCGTACTGGATGGCGCGGCGCACGAGACGCTTCGAGCCGGCTTCGCTCATGGGCTTGATGCCGATGGCAGAACCTTCACGAACAGCGGCACCGAACTCGGAACGAAGGAACTCACCCAGCTTTTCAGCCTCGGGAGTGCCGGCGGCGTATTCGATTCCGGCGTACACGTCTTCGGTGTTCTCACGGAAAATGACCATGTTCACGCGTTCGGGATGCTTCACCGGAGTGATGATGCCGTCGAACCAGCTCACGGGGCGTATGCAGGCATAAAGGTCGAAAGTCTGGCGGAGGGCCACGTTCAGGCTGCGGATGCCGCCGCCCACGGGAGTTCCCAGCGGCCCTTTGATGGCGACCGAAGCCTTGGAAAGCGTATCGAGGGTAGCCTGAGGCAGAGGAGTGCCAGTCTCACGCATGGCCTTTTCACCTGCCAGCAGTTCCACCCATTCTATCTCATGTTCGCAGCCTGTCGCTGCCTTCATGGCGGCGTCGAGCACGGGACGGGTGACATTCCAGATCTCAGGGCCTATGCCGTCGCCTTCTATCCAGTATACAGTATGTTTCATGGCTATCTCACAGATGAAGCTGTTCCGCATAAACGCGCACTTTGCGCATGAAGTAACGCTCCGCCATCTTGCGGTGATGCGCGGGCATAGCCAGCTCGCCGGTGCTGTCCCAGCGCACGAAGCGATGGGGGATGCCGTCGAGCTTTTTCGAGATATCCTGCATGGCAAGCCCTTCGTCAAGACCTAATCGGAAGAAATGTGCCGTCAGCCTATGATTCGTGTAGCCATGGCTTACACTGCCTAGAGGAGCAAGCACCTCGACCTTCAGCCCGCGTTCCTGCAGCATGGAGAGCAGTTCGGCCAGAGGATCTCCCGAAACCCTGTCCAAGCCCGGAAACTCCCACATGTTTCCCCAAAGCCCTGAAGCAGGCCGCTGGAAGAGGAGAACATGCTTCTGGCAAAGGATGATGCCATGAGCGGAGGTCACCGGCACCATCGTGGCGGCGGCATCTTTCACCGGGCGTTCCCGCTCCAGGCCCAGACGGTGTGCCTCGCACCATTCCGCAAGCGGACATTCAGTGCATCTTGGCGACTTTCCGCAGACAAGGGCTCCGAATTCCATGAGAGCCTGTGCGTAATCGCGGGCATGCCCTTCCGGCAGAAGGCGCAGGGCTTCCCGTTTTACGATATCTGCAGCAGGCTTCTTCCTGATGGGGCTGCCTATATCGAGCAGGCGGGAAAAAACGCGTTCCACATTGGCATCCACGGGAACCACATTCTGCTCGAAAGCGATGGAAAGCACGGCATCGACAGTGTACGCTCCAAGCCCCGGCAGGGCGGAAAGAGCATCTTTCGAACCGGGCAGTTCTCCGCCGTGCTTTTCGACGACGGCTTTTGCGGCCTGATGAAGGAAGCGGGCGCGCCGATAATAGCCAAGGCCTTCCCAGTGCCGCAGTATCTCCTCCTCAGTGGCTTCGGCTACGGAGCGGATATCGGGGAAACGGCTCATCCATCTCTGGAAATACGTCACGCCGCGTTCCATCTGCGTCTGCTGGAGCATGACTTCCGATATCCACACCTCGTAGGGTGCATAGCGTTCGCGCCACGGCAAAGGGCGTTTATGCACGTCAAACCAGCGGAGCAGGGCGGCAGAAATGCCTTGTGCCGCATCGAAGGAAAAAGTCTTTTTCATTCATCCAGTATATACGCCTCTCCGCTGAGATACAAGGCACTCCTTCTTTCCGCAGAAATCTCATGAGAGGCGGGCCTTGCCATTGCTTTTTGAAAAGCTGTGCTTCATAATTCCTCAAAGCCTGCACTTTTGAACATCATCCGGGTCGCCCGGACAACATATGAGGTACCGCATGAACTTTGTTTTTATCTCTCCCCAGTTCCCCCAGTCCTACTGGAACTTCTGCGATCGTCTCAAGGCACGCGGCGTGAACGTGCTCGGCATTGGCGACACCCCCTACGACGAACTCTCCAAGGAGCTCCGCCACAGCCTCACCGAATACTATAAGGTGAACAGCCTTGAAAATTACGATGAAGTCTACCGCGCCATGGCCTTCCTCACCTTCAAGCATGGCCGCATCGACTGGGTGGAGAGCAACAACGAATACTGGCTCTCGCAGGATGCCCGGCTGCGCACGGACTTCAACATCGCCACCGGCATGAATCTTGAGGACGTAGCCCATGTGCGCCGCAAGTCTGCCATGAAGAGCTTCTACGAGGCCGCCGGCGTGCCTGTGGCCCGCTACCATATCATCACCGATCTGGAAGCCGGAAAGGCCTTCGCCAAGGAAGTCGGCTATCCCGTCTTCGTGAAGCCCGATGGCGGCATGGGAGCTTCCGGCAGCTACAAGCTTTCCAACGATGAGGACATGGAACGCTTCTATGCCGCCAAGGAAGATGTTCCCTACCTTATGGAAGAGTTCCTCAGCGGCGATATCTGGTCCTATGACGGCGTGTCCGACTCCGAAGCCAACGTCATCTTCGAGACCTGCACCTCCTGGCCGCCTTCCATTGCCGATATCGTGAACAATAAGGACCATCTGGCTTACTATACTGCCAGCGAACTCCCTGAGGATCTGCGCGAAGCCGGGCGTGCCACGGTAAAGTCCTTCAATGTGCGCAGCCGCTTCTTCCACCTCGAGTTCTTCCGCCTGCGCGAAGATAAGCCCGGCGTGGCCAAGAAGGGTCAGCTCGTGGCCCTTGAAGTGAACATGCGCCCCGCCGGCGGCTGGACTCCCGATATGTTCAACTATGCCAACAGTGTGGACGTGTACTCCATATGGGCGGACATGGTGGTGCACGACAAAACCTTCGTGGACCTGAACAAGGAAAAGTTCTTCGCTGTGTACGCTGGCCGACGCAACGGCAAGCCCTATGTCCATACCCCCGTTGAAGTCCGCGCCAAGTTCGGCGACAAGATACGCATGGACCTCGACATTCCCCCCGCCATCTCCGGCGCCATGGGCGACCATCAGTGGACCGCAGTGCTCAAGACTGCCGAGGAAAAGGATGAATTCATCCGCTTCGTCCAGGAGACCATGTGATGAAATGCCTGCGTTACGGCATCACGAGCCGCCTGCTCAGGCGCTACCTGCCGTTCGATGTCTACGGGCACGGAGGGCGGCCCATCCTCGTTTTCCCTACCCAGAACGGCAAATGCGGCGACTACGGCCAGTTCAAGATGCCGGAGACCATTGCTGACCGCCTCGAAAAAGGCGAAGTCCAGCTTTTCTGCGTGGATTCCATCGACAAGGAAACGTGGTCCGGCCCAGAGGACCAGAAGCCTGTACGCTCCTACCTGCAGGAACTGTGGTTCAGGCATATCGTGGAGGAGTTCCTCCCGCTCATGCAGGAGATCAATGGTTCCCGCCTTGCCCCCATTGCCACAGGGTGCAGCATGGGAGCTACGCACGCGCTGAACACTTTCCTGCGCAGGCCGGACCTCTTTGACGGCGTCATCGCACTGAGCGGAGCATACGATGCCCGCTACTTCTTCGGCGACGACTATATGGACAGCACCCTGTACATGAACTCCATAGTGGACTATATGGCCAACCTGCCTGTGGACCACGACTATATCCCCATGTTCAATGCCCGCAATATCGTGCTCTGCACCGGGCAGGGAAAGTGGGAAGAAGAGATGGTGCGCACGACTGGCATAATGAAGGATATCTTCGCAAGGAAGGGCATACGCGCCACTGTCGATTTCTGGGGATACGACGTGGATCACGACTGGCCATGGTGGCAGAAGCAGCTGCCATACTTCCTGAGCAAGGTCTTGTAACATCCCGACAGGCAATACTGTTAGACGATTCAAACCGCATAAGGAAAGACGCAGACGGAACTTCCATCTGCGTCTTTCCTTATGTCTGCAGGAGCTCAGCATCCTGCACTACTCCCAGGGGGAGGCATAAAAGAAGGGCGGGCCCCAGAAGGAGTCCGCCCTTTGTGTCAGCTTGCGTCAGCTACGCTTACTTGGCCAGTTCGGTCAGTTCAGCGAAGCGTTCGTTGTACTGCTTGATCATGGTAGCGCGCAGTTCAGCGGCGAGTTCGGGGTGAGCCTTGTCGAGCTGAGCATAGCGGTTTTCGCCGAGGAGGAATTCTTCCATCTTGCCGTCGGGTTCCTTCTTGTAGTCAAGGATGAAGGGATTCTTGCCTTCTTCCTTGAGAGCAGGATTGTAACGGTACATGGGCCAGTAGCCGGTCTGCACGGCGAGCTTGGCTTCTTCGAGGCTCTTGCCCATACCCTTGCGGATGCCCTGATTGATGCAGGGAGCGTAGGCGATGATCAGGGAAGGACCGTTGTAGGCTTCGGCTTCCTTGAAGGCCTTGAGGGTCTGGTTCATGTCGGCACCCATGCTGATGGAGGCAACGTACACATAGCCATAGGTCATGGCAATGCGGCCGAGGTCCTTCTTGCGGACGGGCTTGCCGGCAGCGGCGAACTTGGCGATGGAGCCGAGAGGAGTAGCCTTGGAGGCCTGACCGCCGGTGTTGGAGTACACTTCGGTGTCGATGACGAAGACGTTGATGTCAGCGCCGGAAGCGATGACGTGGTCGAGGCCGCCGTAACCGATGTCATAGCCCCAGCCGTCGCCGCCGAA
>JAFQPD010000055.1 GCA_017411945.1 Mailhella sp. | reverse complement strand
CGTCAGTTCAATTCTGACCATGAGCTCCACTCCTCTTTCAGCATGCCAGAGTCGGGATGTAGCGCAGTCTGGGAGCGCACTTGAATGGGGTTCAAGGGGTCGCTAGTTCAAATCTAGTCATCCCGACCAGAAATTTCAGGGGGTTACGATGGAAGTCGTAGCTCCCTTTTCTGTTATCCGGCAACCTGTGCCACTCTTGTGCCAGTTTTCAGAGGAAGAAAGCTCCGACCTGGTGTTATCTTATAAAGTTGAAGTGGAACTTTAAAGAAAAAAGACCTCGCATCACGCGGGGTCTTTTCAGTTCTGCTCTTTTTCTTCGACTAGCTTGATTAGTTCCCAAGCTTTTATTTCTAGTGCGTCGGCTAACTTGAAAACCATTTCAAGGCTGGGGAACATCTGGCCACTCTCAAGTCGACAAATATGCGAATGAGAGTTCATGCCAAGACGTTCAGCGAGGGTTTCTTGGGAAAATCCCTTCTCGCGTCTTTTATTGCGTAGCACAGTGCCAAAGTTCTTCAAGGAGTCCATTTCTTGAAACTAGCACTTTGACAGAACTATATTTGTGCTGTATTCGTCACAAATATTGATAGCTAGTTTTTCTCAAGGAAAGATTCAAGGGCTTTTTCCATAGCCGCGATGATTTCTGAAGCAGGGATGCCAAGAGCTTTGGCCAAGGTCAGAAGAGTTTCGACTCGGATGCCGGACTGACCGTTTTCAAAGCGGCGCAGCCACGAGCTGTCCATGCCGGAGCGTTGGGCGAGCGCATAGCGGCTCAGGTCCTGCTGTTCGCGGAACTTCCGAAAAGTTGCGCCTAAAATTTTTTTCGTTCTGTCTTCTGCCTTCAGGCCATTAAACAAAACTTTCAGACTTGCATAAGAGACTTAAGTCCTCTAGGGTCGATTCAGTGAGTTTTGCCAAAGGCTTCCAGCCAAGTTCGGCACAGATTCCTCGCTTAATCTTTTCGTACTTCAAAAGGACTTGTCATGTCCGGACAGAATCAATTCCAATCTTTTGAAGCTCAGATGGCACGCGTGAAGTTCATCGCGCAGGCAAGGACGCAGTGCCAGCTCGCAGAAGTCCTTGGGGTAAAGCAGGGTTCTGTTTCAGAAGCGTCGAAAAGGGGGCGCATCCCGGCGTCGTGGCTCGTGGTCCTCGTCCAGAAATTCAGGGCCAATCCCGACTGGATACTCGAGGGGGCTATGCCCGTATTCCTGATGGCTAGGGAGAGCGGAAGTTATGACGCCCGGAATTTGTGCCCTTCCGCCGATTTTCTCCGGCATATACCTCTCGATGAGCTTCAGAAGGAAATTCTCAGAAGGACGGGAAACCCTCAATGATATCCCTCTGATAAAGGTTCCGCTTCTTGCTTTTCCCGTCTCCCTGTCTTTTGGGAGCGTACTATTTGCTTGCATCTTATCCTTTAAAAGGGCAAAAAGACGTGTTTCGCAATTCCAAAGTGTCCGCTGAAAGGCGGCGCTGTTATTTTTAAGGAGTCAACATGTCTTCGAACGTCCAGCAGCCCAGCGGCGCTCTGAACCGCTTCCTGAACGCCGTGGAGGCCGCAGGCAACAAGCTGCCCCACATCACCATGCTCTTCATCTATGCTCTGGTGATCGCCTGCATCCTGTCCTTCGCCCTGTCCTTCGTGTCCTTCGACTACAAGCACCCCAGCACCGGCGAGACCATCCGCGTGCTGAACATGCTCAGCCCCCAGAACCTGCTCCAGCTCATGATCTCTTCCGTGAAGAACTTCATGAATTTCCCCCCGCTGGGCATGACCATCGTGGCCACTCTGGGCATCGGCATCATGGAAGGCTCCGGCTTCCTGCACATGCTGCTCAAGCGTCTGCTCAGCATCATTCCTCAGTCCTGCCTGACTCCTGCCGTCATCTTCATCTCCATCCTGTGCCACGTCGTTTCCGACTCCGCCTACGTGGTGCTCATGCCTGTGTCGGCCCTCATGTTCTACACCTGCGGCCGTCATCCCCTCGCCGGCATCGCCTGCTCCTTCGCCGGCCTGGCCGGCGGCTTCACCGCCAGCTACACCCCCTCCATCATCGACCCTGTGATGCAGAGCTTCACTCAGGCCGCCGCCCAGAGCATCGACGCTTCCTACTCCGTGAACGTGCTCTGCAACTACTTCTTCGCCCTCGGCGGCACCTTCTTCGTCATCGCCGCCTGCTGGTATGTCACCGATAAGATCGTCGAGCCCCGCCTCCGCGCCACCATGCCTCTGGACAAGGGCCTCGAGAACGATCCCGACCTCCAGCTCCATCCTTCCACCCCTGAAGAAGACCGCGCCTTCCGCAAGGCATGCCTCATCTGGGGCATCTTCGCCCTCGCGTTCTTCCTGCTCTGCCTGCCCGAGAACTCCCTGTTCCGCGCCCCCGACGGCTCTCTGACTTCTCCCAAGGCTCCCGCCATGCAGGCCCTCGTGCCTCTGCTCTTCCTGTTCTTCTCCGTTCCCGGCCTCACCTACGGCCTCGCTTCCGGCAAGTTCAAGACCAGCACCGACGTCATCAAGGCCATGGAAGGCATCATGCCCATGCTTCTGGGCTTCATCGTTTTCGCCTTCTTCGCCGCCCAGTTCCTCTATGTGTTCGGCAAGTCCAACATCGGCACTCTGCTGGCCATTTCCGGCGCTGAATTCCTCAAGAACATGGGCCTGCCCTCTGGCATGACGCTGTTCGGCATCATCCTGCTCACCGGCATGCTGAACATCCTCATCACCTCCGCCACCTCCAAGTGGGCCATCCTTTCCACCATTTTCGTGCCCATGCTCATGATGCTCGGCATTTCTCCCGAGCTCACTCAGGCCGCCTTCCGCGTGTCTGACTCTGCTGTGAACGTGTCCACCCCCCTGTTCCCCTTCTATCCTCTTCTCATCATGTACTGCCAGAAGTATGCCAAGGCCACCGGCGTGGGCACCCTCTGCTCCATGATGATCCCCTACACCCTTGCTCTGCTCGTGGTGCTCACCTCCGTCCTGTACGCCTTCTGGATGCTCGGCATCCCGCTCGGCTTCGACGCCGGCTACGTCTATCCCCCTGTGAAGTAAGTTTCTAAAGAGGAATCGACAATGAAATTCGCCAAGGAACTCACCGAACGCTTCCTGCGCTACGTTGCCATCCCTTCCGAGAGCAACGGCCGCGCCGGAGTGGTGCCCAGCAGTGAAGGCCAGCGCGAGCTTGCCCGCCTTCTTGAAGGCGAACTGCGCGAGATGGGCCTTGAAGAGATAGAGCTCGACGAGCACGCCATCCTCACCGCCAGGCTGCCCGGCAACAAGCCCGGCGCGCCCGCCATAGGCTGGGTGGCTCACCTCGACACCGTTCCCGTGTCCCTTTCTCCCGAAGTGCATCCTCAGATCCTGCACTACGAAGGCGGCGATGTCTGCCTGAACGCTGAGAAGGACATCTGGCTCCGCCTTGCCGAACATCCTGAACTTGCCGAATACGTCGGGCAGGACATCGTGTTCACGGACGGCACCAGCGTGCTCGGCTCTGACGACAAGGCCGCCATCGCCAACGTGATGACCATGCTCTCCGCTCTCGTTGCCGACAAAAGCATCCCTCACGGCGACATCCGCGTGGCCTTCGTGCCTGATGAAGAGATAGGGCTCTGCGGCGCGAAGCTCATGGACCTCGAGAAGTGGAAGGTGGACTTCGCCTATACCATCGACTGCTGTTCCGTGGGCGAGATCGTGTACGAGACTTTCAATGCCGGCTCCGTGCTTTTCGAGATCGAAGGCGTGACTGCCCATCCCATGTCTGCGAAGGGCGTGCTGGTGAACCCGCTCCTCGTGGGTGCCGACATCATGGCCTGCTTCGACCGCAAGCAGACTCCCGAACACACCGACGGCCATGACGGCTACTGGTGGTTCTGGGGCTGTGAAGCCAACGACAGCCGCTGCACCCTGCGCATGAACATCCGCGACCACAGCAAGGAAAACTACGAGGCCCGCAAGAAGTATGTGCTCGACGTGGTGGATATGATCCGTGTGCGCCATCCTCGCGCCAAGATCGATGTGACGCTGACTGATGTGTACGGCAATATCATTGATGCCCTCGGCGAAGACCGCGGCCCCATCGACATGCTGTACCAGGCCTGCGACGAGCTTGGCATCACGCCCAAGACCATCGCCATGCGCGGCGGCACTGACGGCTCCGTGCTTTCCGTGCGCGGCGTGCTCACGCCCAATTACTTCACGGGCGGCCTGAACTTCCACTCTAATGCGGAGTTCCTGCCCATTCCGTCTCTGTGCAAGTCTCACGCCATGACCATGAAGCTCATCGAGCTCGCGGCCCGCTGACGAGCAGGGCATAGATGAATGGAGCCGCCCCGGTCGAAGGACTGGGGCGGCTTCTGCTTGAGTGGGAGCTGAACAAATAATAACTTGACATCGGGCGCGGGCTTTTCTAAAGTCCACACGTTCGGCTCAAACACCACCCATGGGGATGTAGCTCAGCTGGGAGAGCATTGCCTTCGCAAGGCAGGGGTCGAGGGTTCAAATCCCTTCATCTCCACCATGAAATCAATAGGTTACTGCAACGTGTCACGAGCGTTGCCTGTTCGACACCTGAAGTTCGACACCAAAGGGAGGCTCTCGACAGCCTCCCTTTCTCGTTTATCAAGTACCGTTTGATAATGTTTCAGCACCATTTCAGGGCTTGTATGCCCCATCATCTTCGACACCGTCCCGACATCAATGCCGTTGGCGAGGAGTTCCGTGCCGAAAAATTTACGCAGGTCGTAGGGGCGAATATTGCGACCTACTCCCGACTCTTTGAGCATGGTGCGCCATGCGGTTTTGATAGACTTCACCGGGCGGCCTTTGAAGTGGATCACGGTCTGAGGGACAAGATCAAGCAATCTGTCCTCTGCCTCCCATTGCCGAAAGAGGTCAATCAGTTCTTCACGGATGGGCAGTTCACGCCACTGCTCATGAGCGTTCTTCTTGGCCGCGTCCACGCGGAGCTTGCGCCGTACCAGATCAATGTCTGCCCAGCGCAGTTTGAAAAGCTCAGACTCACCAACTCGCATCCCGAACTGAGAGCCTAAGATCAAAACGCGCTGGATATGCGGCGGGGCGACCTTGAAGAGTTTTTGCAGTTCCGCAGGGGAGGGCGGCACGAACTTTTGATTTATGTTCTGTGGCGCATCCGGCAGTTTGGGACATTCCTTCAAATATTCCTCACGCACGGCCCAACGGAGAACAGCCTTTATGGCGGCCAACTTGCGGCATACTGTGGAACCCTTAGAAGAACGGAGAAGTCGGTTCTTTACTTCGCGGAGATGGTGGGCTTCAATGCTGGTAACGGGCATTTGTCCTAAAGTCTCCAGCCACGGTTTCAGTTGGGCGAGTTGTGACGCAAGGCTTTCTTTGCTATACTGTTTTTCAACGAAGAACTCGAAGACGACATCTTCAAGTGTAATGATTTTTTTGTTTGTCTGCGAGGCTTCCCTCCTAAAAAGATCGCGTTCGTATTGGAGCTGGTACTTCACGAGCGCGTCTTTTTTTTGTGCTTCTTCCAGAGTTTCAACAGTCTGGTATTCCTTCTTTTTGGTGAAAGGATTAGTCCAGTACACCTGAAATTTGCCGTAGCGTTCTCGAATCGACATAATACACCTACTGAATAGGGCAGACTGCCCCCTTTACAGCCATATAAAGATCATCAAGAGTTCTACCAGAAACAGGTCGGCGAGTTCTGGAGGGCTTGTGGGCTTTCGGCTGAGATTTTTGGGCGTTGTCGTTCAAGGTGTCAAAAATCTTTCTGACAGACGCAACGTGCCAGCGCAAGCCCTTTCCTCTCCCTTTGCCGAGATCGACAGGTTGGAGGCCGCCTTGACTGAGGAGGTGCAGTGACTGTGTTACCGACATCCCAGTGATTGACGGTAGCAGGGAGGTTTTTATGAAAACAGGATCATCCATAATCCATATCCTTCTTTGACCTAGTTTCGCGTGGGCTTTTGCCCGACAATAGAGAAGAGCCGCTGGAGCACCTCCCACGGCTCTTCATTTTTGCCCTGTTTCACAATTTCCTCACGGTAACGTGAGTAATCTGTCGGTTTGCGCCCAGCTCTTCGGTCGAGTAGTTCAAGTATCATCTCTTCCATCTTTGCAGAGGGGAGCCGGATAAGCGGCCCATCCTGACACTGACCGAGTACGCGGCGGAGAACATCGTCGGAGATCATTCTTCACCTTCTTCGCGTTCGATCCGGCGCAGGTGATTCCAAGCATAGACGGCTTCGCGGTCAGTCATCACGACAGGGGACATGAGGTGACAGTTTCTACAGGATATGGCGCGGCGCGGGTTCCCGTTCAGTTCGACACGCAAAGACACCGCTTCGCCGCCGCAATGCGGACAGGGATTGACGTTGTAATTGTGCCAATGCCTGTACGTCATAGGGATGTAGAGCTTGGCCAACAGCCGGTTCCAGTTGAAGGCCAAGAAACTTCTGAAATTGGCGCTTCTAGTCATTTGCCGCCTTTCCTCAAGAAATAGTCGTGAAAAGACACGGTGAGATAGGATATTACCGTCAAGGCTCCCAGCATCAACAAAAGCAACGGATGCCCGGAAAGGACACGGAACAGAAACAGAGTGAGAAGGAAGGCGAGAAAACCAAAAATGAAAGACTTGATCCAAAGACGCATATCCCTTTCCTCTCCTCTAGTATGAGATGTCAATCACACCGTCCGGGCGCATCTGACAGAGCGCCAGCAGGCCGTACAGTGCTTTCTTGGCGTTGCCCTCTGTCGCTTCCCAGTAGTCGGGCACAACGTCATTTCCCAGCCGAGAGATCGCGTCACCCAAAAGCGGGATCGCCTCGGCTCCAAGTTTTCCAGTCAGGATGTGGATGCCGTCATCATTCTGAAAAGCCTTCTGAAACATCGGGGCATAGTTGAAGGTAATATTCAGCCACATTTCCACCGTCCCACCGAGGCAATAAGT
>JAFQPD010000054.1 GCA_017411945.1 Mailhella sp. | reverse complement strand
GGCACCGCCACCACCGGCCGCGTCTTCGGCGTGCGCCGCGTGCCCTGCGTCAAGGGCCAGAGCCTGCCCGCCTACGATCCTCGCGCCGTCAAGGGCGTGGGCGTGACCTACGCCACCACCCCCATGGGCGCCGACCACACTGCCGGCTACTCCGTCACCGCCAACATCCTCAGCTGCGGCGGCGTTGTCGATCCTCTTAAGAAGGAAGGCCAGATCGAGCTTTCCCGCAACCTGCAGATCGCTACCGCCTCTGTGGACTCCGTGGGCCTCTGCCTCTTCACCGCCTTCGCCATCCTCGACGTGGCCGACGCCCTGCCCGCCATCGTGGACATGCTGAACGCCAAGTTCGGCTGGCAGCTCACCGGCGACGACGTGGTCACCCTCGGCCAGCGCATCCTCTCCACTGAAGTGGACTTCAACCGCCGCGCCGGCATCACCGAAGCTGCCGACCGCCTGCCCGACTTCTTCCAGGATGAAGAGCTTCCTCCCCACAACACGAAGTTCGACATCACCCATGAAGAACTGAAGACCACCTTCAACTGGATCAAGTAAACTGATTCATGACGCCCGCGTCTGGAGCTTTCCGGGCGCGGGCTTTTTTCTGCCATGAGCGTACTCGTCAAACTCAGCACCACCCTGCGCGACTGCGTGCCGGGCTACGACCCCGTGGCCGGCATGGAAGTCGATGTCTCCATGCACGGCGAACTTTCGGCCGAAGGGCTTGCCGCCGTCATCGGCATACCCCGCGCCGAGATAAAGATAGTCATGGTCAACGGGCGTCAGTCCGCGCTTTCCACAGTGCTGCGCGACGGCGACCGCGTGGCCTATTTCCCCGCCGTGGGCGGAGGCTAGGCCATGTCGGTCAAGTTAGACGCTTCAAATAGTCTCGATGCCGAGGCCCTTCGCCGCTTTCTCGCTCTGCATGAGGGAAGCTGTGAGGGGTCTTTTGTGCGTATCGGGGGAGTGAGGGCACTGGCGAAGGAGCTGGAGATTTCCGAGCGGGAGGCCATGTGCGCTCTGCTGGACGCCGGGTTCTGGCCGGAACGTTTCCGGCGCAGCCGCTCCGTGCTTTCCGCCGAAGGGCTGAAGCGTCTGCTTCGCTCCCGCGTGTTCGTCGCTGGATGCGGTGGGCTCGGCGGGCATGTGGCCGCCCTCCTTGCCCGTTCCGGCGTGGGGGCTTTCGTGCTCTGCGACCCGGACGTGTTCGACGAGAGCAACCTGAATCGCCAGATGTTCTGCACCGAAGCCGCGCTGAGCCGCCCCAAGTCCGAGGTGTGCCGGGAAGGGCTTCTGAGCATGGCCTCACACCTTGATGTTCAGGCCCATGCCCTTGCCGCGGATGCGGAGAATCTCCCCGGCCTTATGGCCGGATGCTCCGCCGTGGCGGACGGGCTGGATTCCGTGCCGAAGAAAGTCATGCTGGAAGAGGCCGCCGCCAGAGCCGGGCTGCCCTTCGTACACGGCTCCGTGAACCGCGAGGAGGGCTTCGCCTTCATCGAAGCGGCAGGAGGGCGCAGGCTTGCGGCCATGTGGCCCGATGCCGGGGACGGAGACGAGGCGTTCGGCGCGTCGCCGGACACAGTGGCCTCTTCTGCGGCTGGCGTGGCCTGCCTCATGGCTTCGCTCCTCGTGCGGGCTCTGGCCAAGGGCGAGGTGAGGGATTCCGCCCTCCTGCATCTTGACTGTTCCGTGCCGGAGCTGGAACGCTTTGAATTTTAGAAGTCTAACTTTGGATGGTCAGCGTACCGAGAGCTTCACGGCGCGCGCCGGGAAGAAGGCCCACACGTTCTTTCCCTCGTAAAGGCGCATGCGGTCGAGCACGGCGGTTTCCTGATGGGAATAGAGCTTGGTGCCGTCCGAAAGGCTGATGCCGAGGAAGGTCTCCACCTGTTCCCGGTGCAGTTCTTCCACCGGGCCGCAAAGGCGGTTGCTGAAGCCGCCGGCGTGGGATTCCGGGGCCACTGCTATCTGGTCTGGGTCGATGAAGGCCGTGACCACCTGGTTCAGGTGCAGGTCCATGCTGCTGAATTCCTTGTGAGAACACAGGGCGACGAGGCGTATGTCCGAAAAGGAGGTGACTTCCACCCGCACCGAGCGCATGCCTACCTCTATGGCCGAAACAGTGCCAAGCATGGAATTGCGGCAGTCCCTGCTCTCGTTCCCGGAGGCTTCCCCTTTGATGAGCGTTCTGGCCCTGCCGCCTGCGAAGTCGAGGAAGGCGGCTATCTGCGAGCTTTTCTCCTGCCCGAGGAATTTCTGCACGAGGCTGAAGGGCACATGCAGTTCGAGGAGTTCGAGGCCGCGGGCATAGCGCAGGGCGCGCGGGCCTACGAGCGCGCTGTCGAAGCCGAGCGGCCTGGCAACCTCGTAGAATTTGCGGCGCACGAAGCCCTGGTCGAAGCGCAGGAACTCCACGCCCATCTCTTCAGCCTCCGGCAGGCTCAGTATGCGGCGCATATGCCGCATGCAGCCCATGGGCAGGAGCACGTCGCGCTTGCTGGCGCCGGGCACATGCACCATGCTGGTGACAACGTTCACCGCGGCCTTGGCGTCGAGCTCAAGGGCTTCGCCAAGGCGCAGGCCGCCGAAGCGGAAGAGCAGGAAGAGCAGGTGCAGGCGCGCACGCACGATGCGGCGCGAAGTGGTGGTGGCTTCGGCTTCCCACTGTTCCCAGCGCAGGGTGAGGGCGTCGAGATCCTGACGGGTGAGGCTAGTCTGCATGGCGTTCCTGAAAAGGCAGATGGTGAGGCTGTGCTTCTTCCATGATATGCCATTCGCCGGCAAAAGGCCATAGCCGCCAAAGGAGGCAGGCCGGTGCCTGGCTTTGGGGAATGGGCTGTTTTCCTGTTGATAAGACGTCGGAATTTCTGCTAGCTTCACTGAAATACACATTCACAGCAAAGAGGGAGCCATGCCTGACGACAGCATGAAACGACTGTACATAGAACCCACCGCCCGCTGCAACCTGCAGTGCAGCATGTGCTTTCGCAACAGCTGGCGCGACGAGGCCATAGGCGACATGAGCATGGAGACCTTCCTGCGCGCCATGGACACCATGCCCGCCAGCGTGGAGACGGTTTTCTTCGGCGGCATGGGCGAACCTCTGGCCCATGCGAACATACTCGACATGGTGCGCGAGGCCAAGGCGCGGGGCAAGAGCGTGGAACTGCTCTCCAACGGCACCCTGCTCACGCAGGAGCGTTCCGCCGCACTGCTCGACGCCGGGCTGGACATGCTCTGGCTCTCCATCGACTCGCTGGAGGAAGGCTCCTACGAGCGCATACGCCAGAACAGCAAGTTCACGCTGGTGAAACGCCACATCGAGGAGTTCAACCGCCTGCGCATACGCCTGAAGCGCAAGGTGCGGCTCGGCCTCGCCTTCGTGGCCATGAAGAGCAACGCGCACGAGCTGGCCAAGCTCCCCTATTTCGCCACCTGGCACATGGTGAACGAGGTGAACGTTTCCAACGTCATCCCCACGGACGAGCACACTGCCGCCGAGATGCTCTGCGACCATGTGGTGGACTGGGGCCTCGGCGACGACGCCCCCATGGACACTTCCCCGCAGATACGCCTGCCTCTTATGAACTGGGATCATCCCGGCGCGAGGGAGGGCCTGAGCGGCATGCTTTCCAACTCCATGTGCAACGTCTACCTTTCCGGGCAGAAGGTGCTCCGCGATTCCCGTTCCTGCCGCTTCATCAACGAAGGCCACTGCTTCGTGAAGTTCGACGGCGAGGTCAGCCCCTGCATGCCCCTGCTCAGGAACGGCGTGGTGCATCTGCGCGGCAAGACCAGACTCATACACCGGCATTCCTACGGCAACGTGAACGCCATGCGCCTCGACGACATCTGGAACAGCGAGGATTACGCCGGCCTGCGCCGCCGCGTGAAGAACTTCGAGTTCTCCTACTGCTTCCGCTGCAGCCTCTGCGAATACTGGGAGGAGGGGCTCACGGACTGCTTCGGCAGCCCGGCACCGGCCTGCGGCGGCTGCCTCTGGTCCGAGGGCGTCATCAGCTGCCCGTAGCTTCCCGCACGCTGCTTCTCACATCCCGCTTTCCTCTGGACGGCGGGAATTTTTTATGCTGAACATGGAGCATGCCTCCAAGGAGTTCCCATGCTGAAGCGTATCCTCATAGCCCTTTCCCTGTTCCTGTTCCCCTTCTTCCCGCAGGAATCCTGCGCTCGCCCTGTGCGCCTCGTCTTCACCGGCGACATCATGGTGCACGATACGCAGCTCGCCGCCGCGAAGCTGAAGGGGCAGTCCGTCTGGGACTTCGACTATCAGTTCGAGCTGGCGAAGCCCTTCCTCAAGGGCGATGCCGTCATCGGCAACCTTGAAACGGTGCTTGCGGGGAAGGAACGCCGGCACACGGGCTACCCGGCCTTCAACTCGCCGGATTCCCTTGCCCGCACCCTGCGCGAGGCAGGCTTCGATGCGCTCACCCTTTCCAATAACCACACCTTCGACCGCGGCTCTTCCGGCGCACGGCGCACGGCGGAGTTCCTGAGCAGGCAGGGCTTCAGGCTGGCCGGGCTCTCGGTGACGCCTCCGCTCATCCTCGAGCTGGACGGCCTGCGCGTGGGGCTGCTGAACGCCTCCTACGGCGTGAATGGAGAGCCCCCCAGGGGGGAAGGCGTGGTGAAGGCGAACTTCATTTCGAAGGAATTTCTTGAAAGAGCCGTTCGCGAACTGCGCATGAAGGGGGCGGACTGCGTGGTGGCCTGCCTGCACTGGGGCGACGAGTACAAGCCCCAGCCCAACGAGAAGCAGAAAACGCAGGCGCGCTGGGCCTTCGAGGCGGGAGCGGATATCATCGTGGGCACGCATCCGCATGTTCTTCAGCCCATAGAGTTCAGGAAGGACGGGAAGCTCATCTTCTGGTCGCTGGGCAATTTCGTGTCGGGCCAGCGCACCCTGCCGCGTGAGCGCACTGTCATCGCCGCAGTGGATATCGAGCTGGACGGCGAAGGCGGCTGCCGCATACTGCAGGCGGGCGTGGTCCCTGCGGCAGTGCTCAAGGCGCCGGTGAAGGGCAGGGAGGCCGCGAACGGCTTCGTCATCGTGCCTGCGGGCATGGAGAACGCACGGCCCGAAGACGAGGCGAAGCGTGCCGCCGCCGTCCACAAGGACGTGCTGAAATTCCTGAAGATAACGGGCACGCCGCGTGCCGACGGATTCTGGAACGTGCCGCAGGCGGAATGAGGCGGAATACGGAGAAAAAGAAGGGAGGGCCCGAAGGCTCTCCCTTTTTCTATGCCGGCTTCAGCTTTTCCGATCGTTTTTCCAGAAGGCGGCCACGGCTTCCGCCATGCGTCTGTGCCCTTGGCGGTTCAGGTGTATGCCGTCGAAGGAGAGTTCGGCAGGGCCGATGAGCGGGCGGAAGTCTATGGTGCGTATGCCGCGTTCCCGGCACTGGGCCAGAAGGGCTTCGGCAAGCTCTGCGTAGGCGGAGCGCACCCAGTCCACGTCGATGGGGCCGTCGCACCACGCCTCGTCCACGTCCGGCGATATCTGCATGGGCATGCCCACGGCGGGGCGCAGTCCGGCGGCAATGGCCTGTTCGCAGATGGCGAGCACGTTCGCCAGCGGGACGGCAGGGCCTATGCCCATGAAGAGGTCGTTCAGACCGCCCATGACGAAGACCTCGGCCTTCGTGGCCGATGCCTGCGCGGCAAGGCCCGATTCCCAGCGTTCGAGCATTTCTCCGGTGGTCGCCCCGTTCACGCCGAAGTTCAGGAAGCTGTGCCTGGTGAGGACGGAAGAGAGGGTGCACCAGCAATCCTCACGCGGTACGCCATAGCCGTAGGTGAGGCTGTCGCCAAGGCAGAGTATGTCCATAGGATGCCCGGCAGTCCTATTCCTTGGGAAGCAGGGGCTTGGGCGTGTCCAAAGGGCAGCTCTTCACGCAGAAGGAAGGCGTGAGGATGATGCCCGTCTTCTCGAAGTTCATCCATTCCGAGGAAGCTCCGGTCTGTTCCGCCGGGGCGGTGCATATGACGAGCGAGCCTTCCTTGGTGCCATGCGGGCAGGGATACTTTTCAGCCATGCGGCCTCCGTTGAAGAGCTGTACGATTTCTCGCAGTTACGAAAAAAAGGGCTACGACTTTCATCGTAACCCTTTGTTTTCTTTCATTCAATGGCGGAGTGGAAGGGACTATCCCCCACAAAGAAACTTCCTACCATATCGCAAAGTTACGACAATACTGTGTTCTATCGTCAGTGACGAATGGAACTGACAACTAGTATGCCACAACTATCCAGGATATCAATCTTTTT
>JAFQPD010000053.1 GCA_017411945.1 Mailhella sp. | reverse complement strand
GAGCTGGGGATAACCTTCATTCTGGGGATCGGTGTACTGAAAATCAGTCATTTCGTTCATGGAGCTTTCCTTTTTGAATTTTAAGGGCTGTGAGATAATCGGCCCATTCCTGCATCATGCGACGACGCTCCGGAAGATACTCGGCGTAGTTATACGAGGCGCGGACGGCATCACGAGGACAGTGGGCAAGCTGGCGTTCTATCCAGTCGCGGTTGTATCCAAGCTCGTTCAGAAGCGTGGACGCCATGGCGCGGAAGCCATGAAAGCTCATCTCGCCGTTGGCATATCCCAACTTTTTGAGGGCGAAGAGTATCCTGTTATCCCGAAGATGCTTGTCTGGATCAGATGAAGCAGGGAAGAGATAACGGCCTTGCCCTGTGATTGGTTCAAGCTCCTTGAGGATCACGACTGCCTGATCCGATAGCGGAACAATGTGCGGTCGACGCATCTTCATCCGTTCGGCAGGAATACGCCATTCCCGTGCTTCAAGGTCAACATCCTTCCATTCGGCACTCAGCAATTCGTTCGGTCTGGTGAACAGGAGAGGAGCCAGCCGCAGTACACATTTCTGAGGGAAGTATCCATCGTATTCATCTATCCTGCGGAGAAGCTCGCCGACCTTCACTTTATCCGTGATGGACGCATGGTGTTTCGTCTGGACAGAGGGCAACGCTCCCTGAAGGTCAGCGGCCACGTTATGCTTGGCTCGACCTGTGAGAACCGCATAGCGGAATATCTGCCCTATGTTTTGAAGGACGTATTTTGCTGTGGCGGTATGCCCTTCATGTTCCATCGGTTTCACCACGCCGAGGATATCCGGGATTTCCAGATGCGAGATGGGCATTTTGCCAATCTTCGGAAAGGCATGTCGCTTCAGGCGCATCAGCACGTTATGCCGATACTTCTCGGAAAGGTGTGACGTTTTCGTCTCGTGCCATTCCATAGCGATATTCTCGAAGGTGTCGCGCTGGGCGATAATCCTTGCGGCCTTCTCCTGCTTCTTCCAGACAGACGGATCGATTCCCTGCGCCAGCAGTTTCTTGGCTTCTTCGCGTTTCTCCCGGGCATCCTTTAAAGATACCGTCGGGTACTCACCGAAACTGAGCAGTTTGCCCTTTCCGGCGAAGCGGTACGACATACGCCACAGCTTGCTCCCGGTCGGGGCGACATGGATATAAAGCCCTCCGCCGTCGAAGTGCTTGTATGGCTTTTCGAGCGGTTTCAGACTGCGGATGAACACATCGGTAAGAGGCATAGCATCTCCTTGTCTTGCACCTTACCTCGTGATATTCCTTGGACAGCACTGGACGAAATGCCCGAACAGCACCACGGCAAGGCACGAGTATCCCGTTTTTCGATACTCGCAATTGTACTCACATTTTTTGAGGATTCAAGCGGACGTAACGGGACGAGAAAAATCACCCATCTGAGAAAAATACTGATATCATCAATGGTTATAAACTTCATTGGATAACAGTGTACTCAAAGAGAAACTTTTGAAAAAGTTTCCCCTTCCCCAGACCCCATCCCTTTCAAAACTTTTTAATAACGGAAAGCCCGGTTTCTCTATCGAGAGGCCGGGCTTCGCTAATTAAAAGTTTTGAAGGATGGGGAGGGGGGGGAGGGAAGGGGCTTACTTTTTAAAAGTTTCCTGCCCCTTCCCCTCAAAACATATCCCTAGTTCTTCAGGCTGTGGATAGGAGCAGGGATGCGGCCGCCGAGGCTGATGAAGGCGGAGGCGTCGCCGGTATGGATGGGGATGATCTTGGCTTTGCCGAGCAGGCCGCCGAACACGGCCGTGTCGCCCACGCCCTTGCCGGGAACGGGGATGACGCGCACGGCTGTGGTCTTGGTATTGATCATGCCTATGGCCATTTCGTCAGCGATGAGGCCGGAAATGGTGGAGGCGGGAGTGTCGCCGGGGATGGCGATCATATCGAGGCCCACGGAGCAGACGCTGGTCATGGCTTCGAGCTTTTCCATGGTCAGTGCGCCGCAGTTGGCTGCTGCTTCGATGCTGGAGTCTTCCGATACGGGGATGAATGCGCCGGAGAGGCCGCCCACATGGGAGGAGGCGAACACGCCGCCCTTCTTCACGGCATCGTTGAGCATGGCGAGCACGGCGGTAGAACCGGGAGCTCCAATGGAGGAGAGGCCCACGCTCTGGAATATCTCGCCCACGGAATCGCCCACGGCGGGAGTGGGGGCGAGGGAAAGGTCGGCCACGCCGAAGGGCAGGTTCATGCGGTCGGCCACTTCCTTGCCGATGAGTTCGCCTACACGGGTCACCTTGTAGGCTGTGGACTTGATGACCTCTGCCACGTCGCTCAGAGTGAGCTGGCTGTGAGTCTCCTTGGCTCGGTCGATGGCTTTCTTCACCACGCCGGGGCCGGAAACGCCTACGTTGATGACCACGTCGGGCTCACCGATGCCGAGGTATGCGCCAGCCATGAAGGGCACGTCCTGCGGGATATTGGCAAAGACCACCAGCTTGGCGCAGCCTATGCCGTCGCGGTCGCTGGTAGCGTCGGCCACCTTGAGTATCTGGCGGCCCATGAGGGCCACGGCGTCCATGTTGATGCCGGCCTTGGAGGAAGCCACGTTAATGGAGGAGCAGATGCGGTCGGTAGTGGCGAGAGCTTCGGGAAGAGCTTCGATGAGGGCGATGTCGCCGGGGGTCATGCCTTTTTCCACGAGCGCGCCGAAGCCGCCGAGGAAGTCTACGCCGGCGTCTTTGGCCGCTTCGTCGAGCATCTGGCAGGCTCGCACCATCTGGTCGCGGTTGAAGCCTGCGCCGACCACTGCCATGGGGCTGATGCTGATGCGCTTGTTCACCACGGGGATGCCGTATCGTGCCCCCACTTCGTTGCAGGTTTCCACCAGATGGGCGGCATACTTGGCAATTTTGGCACGCACTTTGTAGGAGAACACGTCGAAGTCGTGGCTGACGCAGTCGAAGAGGCTGATGCCAAGGGTGACGGTACGAACATCGAGGTGTTCGTTGCGGAGCATATTGAGAGTGCTGAGCACTTCGCGTTCAGTGAGCATAGGAAATACCTTTTGATTTAGACTATCGGCACACGGTGGATGGCTTCGAAGATGTTTTCATGCTGGATGCTGATGGACAGGCCCACGTTGCGGGCCTTGGCCTGAAGCATCTGGCGGAAGGCGTTGCGGTTGATGGACATGGGCAGGGCCACTTCGAAGACCAGCACGCAGTCGTCGTTGCTGCGCAGGGCCTTGAGGTTCTCGATATTGACCTGCTGCTCGGCAAAGATGCCGGAGAACATGGCGATGATCTCAGCCTGATCGGAGCCATTGACCGTGACCACGAAGGGTTCGGTCTCTTCGCCGCTGTCGAAGGTGGCGGTTTCGAAGTAGCGGGCGGAAACGGTGAGGTCCATGCTGCGGCTTTCGAGGCTCAGGCTCACTACTCGCTGTATCTGTTCATCGGTAACGCCTTCAGGAGCGGAGATGATGACGATGGAGGCGAACTGGCCTTTCAGGATGGTCTGGCTCAGCTGTTCGACGTTGCATTTTTCCTTGGCCAGCGCGCTAGTGATGGCGTAGACCACGCCGGGGCAGTCGCGCCCGATGACGGATATGACGATTCTGTTCACAGTCGCCTCTATGCAGTGTTTTGCCCGCAGATGGAAGAGCCGGGCGTTATTGGCAGAAAATCAAAGATAGGCAGATAAAACAAGGCCCGTCAAGCGTTGTGACGGGCCTTGATATGAAACCAAGCTACTTGCGGGGATTTGCCCTGCGCCACTGCCACGGGGGGGTGGGTTCGGCGTCGCTCCAGAGGCCCAGCCGCTGCTTCTGAGCCATGGCTTCTTCCAGCTTCCAGGTATTGCATACGGCGCTGGTGCAATAGCTGTCATAGACCCAGGCCATACCGGACTGCACCTGCCGCTGGTTGATGGAAAGCTCGTCGGCCTTTCCGTCCTGGCTGAGGTAGACTATGGCCACGGAACGCTGGTACTGGTCCTTATACATGGTACGGATAAGGAGCTTTCTGCCCTTGATGAGCTTCCTGAGATTGTTCCGGGAAGCATTGCCGAAGTTCTGGCCTCCTTCCGGGGCATCCACGCCATAGAGACGCACCTTGACTTTGCGCTTTCTCGAATCTTCAAGCTCGAAGCTGTCGCCGTCGGAGAGGTGGGAAAGGACGTACTCGTTTTTATCAAGGGCAGGGCGGGACTTCCCGGCGGAAGCGGCCTGCACGGCTTTTTCTGGGGGCCTCCTGCTTTCCTTCTTCTCTACTTTGGAGGCGGCGGCCTTCTGCTGCGGACTGCTCTTGCCCCAGTCTCCTACATAGGCCGAGACCACGAGCAGGATGCAGATGGCGAGGATTTCGAGGCCGAAGCGGGTGGCGCTGCGGCCCTTTTTGCGGGAAGTTTTTCTTTTGGCGGCCATGGGGATATCCGTTGTCCAGACAGGTCAGGCCGTCTGGGAGAAGAGTTCTTCGAGCGCGGAGGCGATACCGGGCACGTTGAGGCGAACGTCGTCGCGCAGGCGGCGCACAGGCCCGTGCGGGATGAAGCGGTCCGGCAGGCCCAGGCGGCGCACCTTGAGGCGGCCCAGCATGTCGTGGTCGGCGAGCAGTTCCAGCACGGCCGAGGAGAAGCCGCCCATGAGGCTGTTCTCTTCAACGAGCAGGAGCGCGTCGTGGCTTTCAGCCAGCGCGAGCAGCTGTTCTTCCGGCAGGGGCTTCACCCAGCGGGCATCGAAGACGCTGGCGAGCTTGCCGGTCTTTTCTGCCGTGGAGAGGGCGGCCTCCGCACAAGGAAGGACCCGCTGGCCTGCTGCGACGATGCAGATGCGACTGTTGCCCTGAAGTATGAGCTCGCCGCGCCCGAATTCGTAAGGCTGAGGTCCCGAGGGCAGGTTCAGGGCCGAGGAGCGGGAGTAGAGGGCGGCGTCGATGCGGCGGCCCGACCCGCGCGGGTAGCGCAGGGCCACCGGGCCGTTCAGCGAGAGGGCGGCCTTGAGGGCGTCGCGCAGGGAATCCTCGTCACGCGGGGCGGCGATGGCGAGGTTCGGTATGGTTCGGAGCCACGAAAGGTCGAATGCGCCGTGATGCGTGGGGCCGTCTTCGCCGACGAGGCCAGCGCGGTCGAGGCAGAGCGTGACCGGCAGGTTCTGCAGGCAGACGTCATGGATGATCTGGTCGTAGGCTCTCTGCATGAAGGTGGAGTAGATGGCCACGACAGGGCGATAGCCCCGGGCGGCAAGGCCGGCGGCAAAGGTGACGGCGTGCTCTTCGCAGATGCCTACGTCCGCGAAGCGTTCGGGGAAGCGTTTATGGAACGGTTCGAGCCCGGTGCCTTCCGGCATGGCCGCAGTGATGGCGAAGATGCGCCTGTCGTGTTCGGCCAGCTCGCAGAGAGCCTGCCCGAAAGCCTTGCTGAAGCCGGGGCCGGAGGGCTTCCAGCCGTTGGGCTGGGGAGGGACAGGCACTTCGTCCGGCACGGAAGCGGAGATGCCGTGGAAATGCGAAGGGTCGTTCTCGGCCGGCACATAGCCCTTGCCCTTGCGGGTGCGGATGTGCAGGAGCACAGGCATGTCGAGCCTCTTGGCCGCTTGGAGATGCTTTTCGAGCTGTTCTATGTCGTGCCCGTTGATGGGGCCGATGTAGTTGAACTGGAAGGCTTCGAAAAGCATGCCGGGCGTGAAGAAGGACTTGAAGCTCACTTCGCCCTTCTTGATGATATCGAGCACGGAGTCGCCGCCGGGCAGGCGGGAGAGCACGCGGGCCACATGCTGCTTGATGTTCATCACCGTGCCGCGGGAAAGGTTGCGGCTGAGGAAGCGCGAGAGCGCACCCGTGTTCTCGGAGATGGACATCTTGTTGTCATTGAGGATGACGATGAGGCGTTTGCCCATGCCTCCGGCCTGGTTCAGGGCTTCGAAGGCCATGCCGCCGGAAAGTGCGCCGTCGCCGATGACGGCAACGACGTGTTCTTTGCCGCCGGCGAGGTCGCGCGCAGCGGCCATGCCGAGGGCGGCGGAGATGGACGTTGAGGCGTGGCCGACGCCGAAGCTGTCGTAGGGGCTTTCATTGCGGTTGGGGAAGCCGGAAAGGCCGCCGTAGCGGCGCAGGGTGGAGAAGCGTTCCGCTCGGCCGGTGAGCAGCTTCCACGGATAGCTCTGATGGCCTACGTCCCAGACTATGGAGTCGCGGGAGGCGTCGAAGGAGGAGAGCAGGGCGAGGGTGAGCTCCACTACGCCGAGAGAAGGGGCGAGGTGGCCGCCATTGGCAGTGACAGTGCGGATGATGGTCGAACGCAGTTCCTGAGCCAAGGCCTGCTTCTGTTCAAGCGAAAGGCTTTTGATATCTCCGGGCAGGTCGAGACGAGAGAGGAGCGGCGTGTCGGACATGGTACCTCTGTGATGCGGCTCAGTGAGTCCTGTTGACAAGTTTGCGGGCCGTTTCACGGAGGAATTCGGCATCGGGGCCTGAGAAAAGACCTTCAAGAGCGGCTTCGGCGGCGGAGCAGTGCTTGCGGGCCAGATCGATGGAGGCTTCGAGGCCGATGAGGGACGGCCATGTGGCCTTGTCGCTCTCGGCATCGTGGCGCACTTCCTTGCCCACTGTGGCCTCGTCGCCAACGACATCCAGTATATCATCGGTTATCTGAAACGCAATGCCCAATTCTGCGCCGTAGGTGCGGGCCGCTTCGCGCATGGCAGGGGAAGCTCCAGCCAGCACGGCGCCGCATTCGCAGGCGTTGAAGAGCAGGGCGCCGGTCTTCTTGGCGTTGAGCACGCGGAGCTCTTCGAGGGAAAGCTTCTGGCCTTCGCCGGCAAGGTCCAGCACCTGGCCGCCCACCATGCCTGCCGCGCCAGCGGCTTCGGCAGTGAGGCGCACGGCTTCCAGAAGAGGCTGGGCCGGAACGTCGGCCTTGGCCATGTGGCTGAAGGCGTTGGTGAGCAGCGCGTCGCCGGCGAGTATGGCGGTAGCCTCATCGAAGGCTTTGTGGCAGGTCGGCTTGCCGCGGCGCAGATCGTCGTCATCCATGGAGGGGAGGTCGTCGTGGATGAGAGAATAGGTATGGATCATCTCCAGGCCGGCGGCAAAGGGCAGTATGGCGCGGGCGAGCTCATCGGCCCGTTCCGGGGCGCAGGCGCGGGCCACGGCAAGACAGAGCACAGGGCGCAGGCGTTTGCCTCCGGCAAGGAGGCTGTAGCGCATGGCCTCGGAAAGGCGGGCAGGGATATCGCTGTCGAGGAAGGAGGAGGCGAGGTAGCCTTCCACCATTTCACGGAGTTCGGCGGACATGGAAGCTCCTGTTTTCTATTCGTCTTCTTCAGACATTTCGAAGGGCGTGACCGCTCCTTCGGAACATACTTTGATATCGTGCCGGGCGCGTTCGATCTGTTCGCGGCAGGCGGCGGCATGGGCTATGCCTTCCTTGTACAGGGCCACGCTTTCGGCCAGAGGCGCATTGCCGCTTTCCAGCGAAGCCACGATGGCCTGCAGGCGGGCCAGCCTTTCTTCGAATGAGGGTTCTTTCTTCTTCATCGCGTGCTCCGGGGCTTCGAGGCTTTGTTCTGGTCGAATATACTGCGTGAAGGGCCGCCTGTGAAGTCCGGCGGAGAGGAAAGGAGAGGCATGGCATCCACAGCTACGCCTTGGACAGTGAGGCCGAAATGCAGATGCGGGCCGGTGACGCGCCCGGTCGATCCGGAGCGTCCTATGGTCTGCCCCTTTCTTACGCTGTCGCCAGCCTTCACGTCAAAGGCTGAAAGGTGGGAATACGAGCTTATCACGCCCTGCCCATGGTCCACATAGATGCTTTTGCCGCCGAAATAGGTGTTTTCCGCAAGAAGGACAGTGCCGGCGCAGGCTGCCTTCACAGGCGTTCCTTCCTGGCAGCGCATGTCCGTGCCCTTGTGCGGGGCGCGGGGCTGGCCGTTGAACACGCGGCGTCCGCCGAAGGCGCTGGTGATGCCGCCGGGCACAGGGCGGGCGATGGGGAGAGCCCAGCGTTTCTCCGTGCGCGAGGCAAGGGCGCGGCGGATGCGCCTTCGGTCGCGTTCGATCTGCTTCATGGCCTTGGCAGGCGGCTGGACATACTTGGGCTCTACCTTGAGCAGGCTTTCGTGCCATTTTACCTTCAGCGGGGCGATGACGAGATCCTGCTGCTCCTCTGGGAGCTCGATGGAAAGCACATGTTCCTTCACGGCATCGATAGGCATGGCCAGCAGAAGTTCAGCTTTCCATAGTGGACCGTTTTTCACAGCTCTGACCTTCAGCTCTTCTCCTCGCCAGCGGAAAACAGCGGTGAAGGGCCTGTCGTCCTGAACAGAGACGGGGAAGGCATGTCCCTGGCTCACTTTTGCGGGCACGGAGACTTCAGAGGCCAAGGAAGCCGTGAAGGCGGAGAAAAGGAAAAGAAGGCAGAAGACGAGCTTTTTCATGCGCCGTCCCCTTTGCGTTCGACCGCGTTGACGACAGTGACGAGGCGGCCGTCCGCCAGTTCCACGATGACGTTCCGGCCGGGGGCGGCCTGCTCTACGGAGCGCAGGAACGTTCCGTCTTCGGCAAGGGCCATGGCATAGCCGCGTTTCAGCGGCTCGTAAGGATCGAGGGCGCGCAGTCTCAGCTCCAGCCGGGAAAGCTCGTGTTCCTGCGAGAGGCCGACCAGCCTGCCCAGGCGACCCACGGGGGCGGAGGCTCGTTCCAAAGCCAGTTCGAGCAGGTCAAGGCGATGGTCGCCAGCGTTTTCCAGCCGCAGGGAAAGTCGTTCCAGTGACTGCAGCTGCTGAGCGATGTGCGCAGTCAGCGAGGAGTCCATGCGGCGCAGGAGGCTGTCCAGCCTTTCTTCCTGCATGCGAAGCCTTTCCAGCGGAGAGAGCAGGGCGAGGGCCCGGCCTCCCTGTTCGACTTTGGAGGAAAACAGTTCCAGCCTGCGTTCCATAGCCTGCATGAGCGCGAGTTCCAGCCCGTCCACATGCTGTTCGAAGATGCGGCGTTCCTGCCACAGGAGCTGTGCCGCATGGCTGGGTGTGGCCGCCGAGAAATCGGCGGTGAAGTCGGCGATGCTGTGGTCTATCTCGTGTCCGATGCCTGCGAGGACGGGGATGGGCGAGGCATGGACGGCACGGGCCACGCGTTCGTCGTTGAAGGCCCAGAGATCCTGCACGGATCCGCCGCCTCGGATGAGCGCGATGACCTCGGCCCAGCCGTCGTTTCCGGCTTGCCGGAGCGCATCCGCGATGCGCGGCGGGGCGTCTTCGCCCTGAACGGGCGTGGGGCAGATGCGTATCTCGGAGCCGAGCCCGCGTTCTCCGGCGATGCGGATGAAGTCGCGTATGGCTGCGCCCGTGGGGGCAGTGACTACGGCCACGCGCTTCGGTTCGCGGGGGATGGGACGCTTGCGCTCGGCGTCGAACAGACCTTCGGCGGCAAGGCGGCGTTTCATCTCTTCGAACTGCTGGTGCCAGAGGCCGAGGCCTGCCGCCTGCGCGAAGTCCAGCACCATCTGATACTGGCCGCGCGCTCCGTACACAGTGAGGTGCCCGGCGCAGACCAGAGTCTGCCCGTTTTCCATGGTGCGGGCCGCACTGGGCCTCGGGCCGTCCTCCCAGACTTCGCCGGTGAGCGGGTCGAAGGCTTCGTCCTTCTGCTGCCCCCGGAACCATACGCAGTTGAGCAGGCAGTCGCCTTCCTTCAGTGAAAAGTAGACGTGACCGGAGGACGGCCGGGAAAGGTTCGTCACCTCGCCCTGCACCCAGACGTACGGGAAGCGTACCTCCACGGCTTGCTTCACCCTCTCCGTCACTTGCCTGACACTGAGTATGCTGTCCATAGGGAAGTTTTGGGATGATATTATGAGATGTGGGGGAAAGGAACCTTTCTGTAGAAAGGCTTCCTTTCCCCCACACCCCCTATCCTCCCAAGACTTTCATTATGGGAGGATGACAGTTCTGCAGGAAAACATTGGCTCGAAGAGCCGACGTATCCAATTAAGAGTCTTTGAGGGATGGGGTCCGGGGAAGGGAACTTTCTGCAGAAAGTTCCCTTCCCCGGAAAACTCATATTCTTAACGCTTCCAGCTTTCCAGCACAGAGTCGTACCAGGCGGGGAAGGCGGTCTCGAACTGGTCGGCGGGCAGGGTGGACTTTTCGCCGGTGCGGCGGTTCTTCACCTCGATGACGCCGTTCTTGAGGCCCTTGCCGCCCACGGTGATCTGCACGGGCAGGCCGATGAGGTCGGCGTCCTTGAACTTCACGCCGGGACGTTCTTCGCGGTCGTCGTACAGGCATTCGAGGCCCATGCCTTCGAGGAAAGCTTCGATCATGTCGCACTTGCCGGCCACTTCGGCATCCTTCGGGTCGAGGCAGACGAGCTGGGCGTCGAAGGGAGCGAGCTGGGGCGGGAACTTGATGCCGTCGCCGTCGAAGTTCTGCTCGATGCAGGCGGCCACCACGCGGGAGACGCCGATGCCGTAGCAGCCCATGACGATGATGCGTTCCTTGCCGTTCTCGTCGAGGAAGGTGGCGCGCAGGGCTTCGCTGTACTTGGTGCCGAGCTTGAAGATGTGGCCGACTTCGATGCCGCGCTTGATCTCAAGGGGCTTGCCGCATTCGGGGCAGGGGTCGCCGGCCACGGCGTTGCGAAGGTCAACGTATTCGATGGGCAGCTCGACGTCGCGGATGAGGCTGAGGTGGCGCACATGCTTATCGGTCTTGTTGGCGCCGGCTATCCAGTCGTTGCAGGCCTTGAGTTCCTTGTCGGCGTAGATCTTGTCCACGCCCTTGAGGCCGGCGGGGCCGGCAAAGCCCACGGCGGCGCCGGTCATGGCTTCCACCTGTTCGGGAGTGGCGAACTGGATGTCGTCGGCGTCGATGAGGTGGGCCAGCTTGATCTCATTGAGTTCGCGGTCGCCGCGCAGGAGCACGGCCACAGGCTTGCCGTCGGCCATGAAGAGCAGGGTCTTGATGAATTTGTCGGCAGAGGTGCCCATGAAGGCCACGAGTTCTTCGATGGTGTGCTGGCTGGGGGTGTCCAGCTCTTCCATGGCGGGGCAGGGAGTGGTGTCCTGCTCGAACTCGGTCTTGATGGGGGCGCGTTCCACGTTGGCGGCCCAGGTGCATTCAGGCCAGTTGGTGCAGGCGGTGATGGCGTCTTCGCCGGTTTCGGCGAGCACCATGAACTCATGGGAGAAGTTGCCGCCGATGGCGCCGGAGTCGGCTTCCACGGGGCGGAAGTCGAGGCCCATGCTGGAGAATATCTTGTGGTAGGCTTCCTTCATGGAAGCGTAGCTCTTGTTCGCGCCTTCGTCGTCCACGTCGAAGGAGTAGGCGTCCTTCATGAGGAATTCGCGGCCGCGCATGAGGCCGAAGCGGGGGCGCACTTCGTCGCGGTACTTGGTCTGGATCTGGTACAGGTTCAGGGGGAGCTGGCGATAGGACTTCACTTCGCCGCGCAGGAGGTCGGTCATGACTTCTTCGTGGGTCGGGCCAAGGCAGTAGTCGCGGTCGTGGCGGTCCTTGAAGCGCAGGAGTTCCTTGCCGTACTTCTTCCAGCGGCCGGATTCTTCCCAGAGCTCGCCGGGCTGGACCATGGGCAGAAGGGTCTCCATGGCGCCGGCGGCGTTCATTTCGCGGCGCACGATGTTCTTGGCCTTTTCAAGAGTGCGAAGGCCCAGCGGCAGCCAGGTGTAGATGCCGGAAGTGAGCTTGCGGATCATGCCCGCGCGCACCAGCAGCTTGTGGCTGACAACTTCGGCGTCGGCAGGGGCTTCTTTGAGGGTGGGGATGTAGTAACGGCTCCAGCGCATGGAAAATCCTCTAGCTATTATGGGTGAGAAGTTTATCGAGTTCTTCAAGGAAGGCCGCAAGCAGGGCTTCTTCGCCGTTCACGGAACGGAGCACCTGCCCCTTGCGGAAAATCACGCCTTTGCCGCGCCCGCCGGCAAGGCCGATATCGGCTTCACGGGCTTCGCCCGGGCCGTTCACCACGCAGCCCATGACGGCGACCTTGATGTCGCTCGCCGCGGCGGCGGGATGGGACTGTATGTGCTGCTCTACCTTTTCGGCCATGCCGATGAGGTCTATCTCGGTGCGGCCGCAGGTGGGGCAGGATACGATCTCCGGCCCGCGGCTGCGCAGGCCGGTGGCGCGCAGTATTTCCCATGCCACGCCCACTTCCTTCACGGGGTCGGCCGTGAGGGACACGCGCATGGTATCGCCAATGCCTTCAAAAAGCAAAAGGCCGAGGCCCACGGAAGATTTTATGGCTCCGCGCATGGGCGTTCCAGCTTCGGTGACGCCCAGATGCAGGGGGTAGTCGGCTCGTTCCGCCATGAGGCGGTAGGAGGCGATGGTGTGGGCCACAGAGGAGGACTTGAGGGAGATCTTGGTATCGTAGAAGCCGCGTTCTTCCAGCATGCGCACATGGCGCAGTGCGCTTTCCACGAGGGCTTCGGGAGTGGGGCCGCCGAAGCGTTCCAGAAGTTCCTTTTCCACGGAGCCGCTGTTCACGCCTACGCGGATGACGGCGCCGTTGGCCTTGGCTGCCGCAGCCACGTTGTCCACGGGCACGCTCCCGCCGATGTTGCCAGGATTGATGCGCAGGCCCTTGAGGCCGGCATCGAGGGCGGCCACGGCAAGACGCCAGTCGAAATGGATGTCTGCGATGAGCGGGACAGGAGAAGCTGCGGCGATGGCCTTGAGCGCGCTCGCGGCGGCATCGTCGGGCACGGCGAGGCGTACGACTTCACAGCCTGCGGCGTGCAGCCGGCGTATCTGCTCCAGCGTGGCTTCGGCATCGCGCGTATCGGTATTGGTCATGCTTTGCACTGCCACGGGCGCGCCTCCGCCGATGAGGACGGAGCCGAGCTTCAGCTGGCGGGTGCGATTGCGGTGGGGAGTGTTCATGCTTTCTCCTTGGCCTTGTGCAGATGGTGTATCGCGTCCCAAGTATAGATGGCAAGGGCCAGCCAGATGACAGGGAAGGAAATCATGTCTGCAGGCTTCATGCTCTCGCCGAGCACGGTGATGGCCAGCAGAAAGGCTATGGACGGGCTCACATACTGCAGTATGCCAATGGTGGCCAGCGTGACGCGCCGTGCCGCATAGCCGAACATCATGAGCGGGAGCCCGGTGAAGAATATGGTGGAAACGAGGAGCACAGGGCGCATGATGCCGTGGCCCGTGAGCCCGAAGCCTTCCTCGGTGATGCCCAGCCAGAGCAGGGCAGCCGGCATGAGCAGGAGGGCCTGCACGAAAAGGCTGGGAGCGGAGTCCATGCGCAGGGTCTTCTGCACATAGCCGTAAAGGGCGAAGGTGAAGGCCAGCGAACAGCCCAACCACGGCACCTGCCCGAAGGCGGCTACGCTCACCGCCACGCCGCAGAAGGCCAGGGCTATGGCCAGAGCCTGCGGGCGGGTGAGCTTTTCGCCAAGGAACAGCCGGCCCATGAGCACATTGAGCAGGGGTGTGATGAAATAGCCCAGCGAGGAGTCCACTATCTGCCCTGTGGTCACGGCCCAGATATAGATGGTCCAGTTCGTGCCGAGGAGAAGCGCGGCCAGAAGGAGCATGAGCAGGACGCGCCTGCTCCTGAATGCCTCGCGGGCGGCGCCGAGGTTTCCGGAAAGCGCAAGCACTCCGCCAAGGAAGATCGCGGTCCATATCATGCGGTGAGACATGATGGACACCGGATCCATTCCGGTGAGCAGCGGCCAGAAAAGAACAGCGAATCCCCATAGAAAATGGGCTCCGAGGCCGGCGCCGGTGCCGGCGGAGGCGCCGGAACATTCTTTGCTCAGGAAAGGCAGGCAGGGCAGCATGGGCATACCTATAATCAGCAGTCCGCTCCCCCGTCGAGGACGGAAGAGCGGACTGGGAAAGGCATTATGACCGCGAACTCTTAGCGGTTGAAGGAACGGGCGTAGAGTTCGACGATGGCGCGGCGGCCGTTGGCTTCGAGGAAGCGGGTGCCGGTGGCGGTGAAACGGGTGTGCTTGATGACGGGGTCGGAGGTCTTCACCCATTCGTCGTTGATCCAGCGGAACCAGGCGTCCTGCTTCTGGTCGAACACGAGCAGAGGCTTGTTGCACAGCTTGGCGAATTCAGCGCCCCAGCCGGTGCCGCCCTTGACGGTCTTGTCTTCCTGGATCTCGCCGATGACGATGACTTCGTTGCCGCTGCTGACCTGCCAGCAGATGGACTGGAGGACTTTGCGGAACATGGGGGCGCGGGTGTACTCGCGGCCCATGAGGCGGGAAACGTAAGTCATGCTCACGTCCTTGAGAGCCAGTTCATCCTGAGTGAGGACGCGCACGCCACGGGTGCGTTCAATCTGATGGCCTTCAAAGCTGTAGTTAACTTCTTCGATGCCCCAGGCTTCGGCCTGAGCACCAAAGAACTGTTCTGCGCCGGCCGCGCCGCCGCTGAAGAGAACGCACTGTTTAGGATCGAGCATCTGGTCCTCCCAGAGAGATGGAGTTTAGAAAAGTTGAAAACAAATCCCGTGCAGGATCAATATATTGGAGTTACGCGGCGGGTTCCGTCTTTTCCAACGACAACGCGTACGCGCTGGCCTGGCTGAAGGGCGGGCTCCGCTCCTTGGACAACGATTTCTTCGTTGCCGTAGTCGTCGCGCAGGGTGATCTGGAGTCCGGTTTCGCGGGAAGTAAGCGTTCCTGCGCCTACACCAGCCGCTCCGCCGACCAGAGCTCCTCCTGCCGCACCAAGGGCATGGCCGCTGCCGCCGCCTATAGTGCTGCCGACCAGCATGCCCACAGCAGAGCCGAGGAAGCCGCCCAGGGTCTGATGACTGCGGGTATCACCGTGAATGCTCACGGCCTGCACGCTGACAACAGTGGCCTGATGGGCGGAGTAGGCCTGCTGGGCCTGCCCTGCCTTGTAGTCATAGCCTCCCACGTTGGAACTGCATCCTGCCATTGCGGGAAGCAGGAGCAGGAGCGCGGCTGAGAGCACACGGGCCGTATGTCTGCGGAAGAACATAGGACCTCCACTCTGTCTTATGTATATAAGAGCACATCCATCATATTCAGCTTTTCGGGAAAGTCCAGTTAAGAAGGGGGGCTTTAAGGGGCGAAATGTAAAAAAAAGCCCCGGAAAACCGGGGCGGGAAGGCTGTACTGTCAGCCTTGGAGATCAATAGCGAGGACGGGGAGCACGGGGCTTGGCTTCGTTCACGCGAAGGGTACGGCCGCCGAAGCTGCTGTTGTCCAGGGCTTCGATGGCGGCGGCAGCAGCGGGATCTTCCATTTCAACGAAGCCGAAGCCGCGGGCGCGGCCGGTCTCACGGTCGTTCACCAGCTTGACGGAGAGCACGTTGCCGTATTCAGCGAAAAGATTCTGCACCTGCTCTTCGGTGGCGGACCAGGGAAGATTGCCCACATAGATAGATTTAGCCATGAGAAAAACCTCACACAAAAGAAATCTTGAATGCACACCCTGTAACGGCAAACCTATTGCCCAAAGTGTCTCTCCTGAAGAGAGCTATGCCTTAGCAGGAATGCCAAGTCAATGGCTTTATGGTATTTTTTTAGCAATCATGCATATGCACGCACTATGGGGCATGAGAAAAGAAGAATTGCGAAAGAGGGAGGATGCATTTTTCATGCAAAAAACGGCACTCTCTTGCAAGCGTGCCGTTTAGATGGAAAAGTGGATTTTTCTAAGCTTGTTTTCTTTTGAACAAGCGTTCGAGGTCGGCTTTGTCCAGCGTTACCGCGCAGGGGCGGCCATGGGGGCAGAAGTCCGGCTCTTCGGTCTGGAGCCACTGGCTGACGAGCTTGAGGGCGTCTTCCCTCGTGAGGCGCTGGCCGGCGCGTATGGCAGTGGCGCAGGCATGGTGTATCCACACGGAGTTCAGGTCGTCCACACGCCCGGAAAGAGCTTCCCGGAGGAAGGAAACAGCCTCGGCGCGGTCCATTTCCGGGGGCATGGCATGGACAAAACAGCGCGAATCGCGCTTTGAAAGCTCGAAGCCGAGCCTGGTGAGCGTATCCTGCATCTCTATGAGGCGGGAACTTTCTGCGGGGTGGAGATCAAGCTCCAGAGGCACGAGAAGAGGCTGGGCCATGCCGCGTGAACCGCCTTTGCGGAACTTCTCATAGAAGATGCGCTCGTGCATGGCATGCTGGTCGAGTATGAGCAGGGCATCGTCCTTCTGGGAAAAAACAAGATAGGTGCGGGCCACCTGACCCAGCCAGCGGAAATCGTTGAGCGGAGAGACTTCCGGCATGGCAGGAATGTCATCCAGCGGGAGAGCGGAAGAGGCAACTTTTGGGGCGGCTTCTTTCTCGACTTGAGTGGTGGGAATTTTTTCTTCTTCGAGTGGCGGCGTAGCGGTTTCGGCGCGCCTTTTCGGGGGGCGGTCAAGCCCGGCAAAGAAGTCCAGTTCGGGGGAGCTTTCTTCCCGCAGGCTGTTATGAGGGGCAGGAACTGTTTCTTCAGGATCGAAAAAGGGAGCAGGGGAAGAAGCTGGCGCAGGAGAGGGCTGAGGCTTTTTCATGATGCGCATGGCATCGGCCTCTCCCCAGAAGCCCATAGGCTTAGGGGCGGGGCGGGGCGTCCTTTCTGCCGGTGCGGCATTATCCTCTGCTTCAGGAACAGGAGGCTCGAGAGGGCGAGTGTAGCCGAAAGCGGGGACTTCAGGTGCGGCAGGAGCGGAAGCGCGTTCGGCAAAGCGTTCCGAGGCCAGAGGCACAGAGGCGAGAGCCATGCCCACGGCGCGGAGTACTGCGGTGAACACGCCCTGTTCGTCGCGGAAGCGAACTTCGTTCTTGGCGGGATGCACGTTCACATCCACTTCCTGGGCAGGCAGGTCGAGGAAAAGCACAGTCTGCGGATAGTCGCGGCTGGTAAGGCGGCCCTGATAGACCTGACGCACGGCTTTCATGAGCAGGCGGTCGTTCACTGCGCGGCCGTTCACATAGAAGAGCATGCGGTCGGGCCTGGGCTGGGAGGAGCGCGGGTCGGAGCTGAGGCCGTAGAGATGCATGCCGCCCATGGTCATGTCGAAGGGGCGCAGAGCGTCCACGATGGCAGGCGGCCAGAGTATGGCGAGCCGGCGGGCCAGAGACTGCCCGGCTTCGAAGCGCACGAGTTCGCGGGAGCCGGCCTTGAGGGTGAAGCTCACGTCCGTGCGGGCAAGCGCGAGGCGTATGAAGAGTTCCTGTATCTTCTTCTGTTCCGTGGCCGGGCTCTTGAGGAATTTGAGGCGGGCCGGGATATTGGAGAAGAGTTCGGCCACCTCCACCACAGTGCCTCTGTTCAGGGCGGAGGGGGCAACGCCCTTCATGACGCCGTAGAGCACGTCGATGCATGAGGCTTCGCCGGCGCCGCCGTCTTCGGTCTGCGGTGCGGACGTCATGCGGAAGCGGGAGACGGATGCTATGCTGGGCAGGGCTTCGCCGCGGAAGCCGTAGGAGCTGATGTTCATGAGGTCGCCAAGTTCGGCGATCTTGCTGGTGGCATGGCGAGTCACAGCCAGCTCAAGCTGCTCGGCATCCACGCCGCGCCCGTCGTCGGTGACGCGGATGAGCGTCTGGCCGCCGTTTTCTATGACGGCCTCAATGGTTTTCGCTCCGGCGTCGAGGCTGTTTTCCACCAGCTCCTTGACCACGCTGGAAGGGCGTTCCACCACTTCGCCAGCGGCTATCTGGTTGGAAAGTTCTGGGGGCAGGAGCTGTATCTTTTTCCGGGGCGTATTCATGCATATCTCCGCAGGGCTTTTGTTCGGCGGCGTGTTTCCTTTATATTTCAGGCTGTATCGGCGCAAGTCAAGGGCTATGAAAAAAGCTCCCCGGAAGGAGAGCTTTTCAGATGAGGTGGAAGTAGAGTTCGCGGCCCACCCAGGCGTCGGTGGCGGCGTATTTCACCTGCTGGGGGGAGAGTTCTCGGTTTTCCCAGTTGGAGCACTGGGCACTTTTGCTGATGCGGAAGCCCAGCAGATTGGCGGAGAGAGTGCGCAGGCCCTGCGCCTGTATGCCCTTGGCGCGGGCGAGGGCGGCGAGATCCACCACGCCTGCGGGCGTGAAGTCGTGGATGCGGGCAAGAGCCTTCATGTCATCGTGGATGGCCACGCCGACCTTGAGCACACGGGGGGAGGCGAGCAGTTCAGCCACGCGATCGTCGAAGGGCAGATGCGTGAGCTGGATGAGGTAGGCGGTATCGGCCGTGGAAAGCTGTATGAGCGCAGGCAGGCAGACCTTGCCCTTGGTGAAGGTGGGGCGGGTCTCGGTGTCGAAGCCGAGGACAGGCTCCTTCCAGAGCTGTTCCAGAGCGGCGTTGAGGGCGGCATCGTCCTGCACGAGGACGATGGGGCCGTTCCAAGCCTGGATGGGCAGAAGGTTGATCTCGTCCTTCGTCAGGCACGGCTGAAGAACAACGGCAGGCTTGGGGGCGGGCGTTTTCTTCACGTTTTTGCGGCGATGGAACGAAGTATTCATGGAAGACATGGGGGACACAACCTTTGCGCGCACCCTATCACGGAAAATTTACAGGGGCAAGACGCATGATTTTGCCAAAAAACGGCCCGAAAGGCGAAATTTCCCCTCGGGCCGCAGTATTTTTGCAGTCAGACGCTTTTATTTGCCGATGCAGAAAGACTCGAAGATGCTGTTCAGTGTGTCCTCCGTGCTGTTCAGGCCGGTGATGTCGGCCAAGTGTGCGGAGGCGGCTTCCAGATGGATGCTGCACAGGTCCGGCGGCATGGAAAGGGCAATGGCGGCTTCGAGGGCATCCAGCGCGCTGAGGGCCTGCTTCAGCTTGTCGGCCTGGCGCAGGTTGGGGGCGATGTCGCCTTCTTCCGGGGCGGATTCTCCGAGGCAGAGGGCGCGCACGGCGGAGCAGAGCTCGTCGATGCCGGAGCCTTCCTTGGAGGAGACGGCAAGGAGCGGTGCGCCGAAGAAGTCAGCTATGCCTTCGGGCAGGGGGGCGGCGTCGCTCTTGTTCCATACGGCGATGCAGCGGGAGCGTCCCAGCTTTTCGAGCAGGGTCTTTTCTTCGATGAAGGCGTCGAAGATGTTTCCGGCGGCATCGGCGGCTTTCTTGCCGTCCAGCACGAGAAGCACGCAGCGGGCGTTCTCGGCCATTTCCTGGCCGCGCTTCATTCCTTCGAGCTCGATGCTGTCCTCGCTGTGTTCGCGCAGGCCTGCGGTATCCACGAGGCGCACGGGCAGGCCGGCCAGCGCGGTATGTTCTTCGAGGTAGTCGCGCGTGGTGCCGGGTTTTTCTGTGACGATGGCGCGGTTGCGGCCGAGGAAGGCATTCATCAGGCTGGATTTGCCCGCGTTTACCTGACCGGCGAGCACTACGAGTGCGCCTTCGCGCCAGCAGCGGGCGCGTTCGTAGCCTGCCAGCAGAGTGCGTATGCCTTCGGCCACTTCGCGCGTGATGGCAGTGAATTCCTGCGGCGGCAGACATTCGCCTTCTTCGTCCGGGAAGTCGATGGCGAGGCAGACGCGCTGGCGCAGATATTCGAGGCGTTCGCGCAGGGCAGAGACCTTGCGGCCCAGAAGGCCGTCCAGCTTGGCCGAGGCGAGGTACACGCCTTCGCGCGAGGGCGCGGCGATGAGTTCGGCCACTGCTTCGGCCTGTGAAAGGTCGAGCCGGCCGTTGAGGAAGGCGCGGCGCGTGAATTCGCCTCGTTCGGCCATGCGTGCGCCGCGCGAGAGCACAGAGTCCAGCAGGGCGGCGAGCACGGCAGGGCCGCCGTGGCCCTGTATCTCGGCGCAGTCTTCGCCGGTGAAGGAATTAGGGCCCTTGAAGAAGACCACGAGGGCGTCGTCGGCTTCGCGGCCTGCGGCGTCGAGCACATGGCCGTGATGCAGGAAGCGCGGGGTGAAGCCGCTGAACTTCGAGCTGGAAGGCCGGAACATGCCGCTGACGATCTCCAGCGCTTTGGGTCCGGAGATGCGGATGATGCCCACGCCGCCAGCGCCGGGAGCGGTGGCCACAGCGGCTATGGTGCCGTTATCCATGTCATTCAGGATGTTCATTTTGTGCCGGCCGCCTTGTCGAGCTCCGCCTTGATCATGGAGGCGAGGGAAGGGTCGCCGTTCAGCCTGGCCGCAGCTTCGAAGTGCGGGCGGGCCTTGGCGTCGTCCTTGAGATGGTAGCGCCAGATGACGCCGAGGCTGTAGCGGGCGGAGGCGTCGTCCTTGAGGGCGACGGAACGCTCGAGCTGTTCGGCGGCCTCCTGCCATTTGCCCTGTCCTCCGAGCACCACGCCCATGAGATAGGGCGGGCGATGGTCGGAGGGGGCGGCCACAGTGGCACGCTGTATCATGTCCTTGGCGCCTTCCGTATCGCCCTGTTCAGCAAAGGTCTGGGCGAGAGCGAGGAGAGTCTCAACATCGTTGGGGTTCTCCTTCATTTTCTGCATGAGGCCCATGATGGCCATGGCCTGAGGGCTCTGGGCGGCCTGCTCCATCTTGGCCTTGTCCGGCGTGCCGGGGGCGGGCTGGGCTGGCGGCATCTGGGCCGGCGCCTGAGCCGTGGCGGCGGAGCCGTGGTCATGGACGAGAGGCTTGCCGTCCAGTCGCCAGGCAACGGAGGCCGCAAGCATGACGGCGATGCCGAGGAGAAGGGCGCAAAGGACGATGCGGCGGCTGGAATCAGTCATTTTCCAGCTCCCACTGCGCTACCCGCCGTTCCAGTTTCTTCTGGGCGGCGGCCATGCGGGCCACATAAAGTCCGAGTCCTATCCAGAGAGCGGCATTGGCCGCAACGAGCCAGGTGAGAGCAGTCATGTTGATCTCCTCGCCTTGAGGCGTTGTATCAGTTCTGTTTTTCGTCTTCGGCCATCATGCGGTCGAAGAGCATGGCGTCGAGCCGGCTTCCGAGAACGAGCTGGCGCGAGCGCAGTATGAGCAGTGCGGCCCAGATGAGGCCGAAGCAGAGCACGGAGGCGATGACGGCAACAGCCATCTCAGGTTCGAGACCTCCGCCCTTATTGGCAAAGACGGAAGGATGGATGGAACGCCAGAGGCGGGCGGAGAGGAAGACCAGCGGCACGTCCAGCACGCCGGCTATGGCGACTACGGAGCAGAGCGAGGCGCGGCGGCTCTCCGGCATGGGCATGGCGCGCAGGGCCATGCATCCGGCGTAGATGAACCAGAGGATGAGGGCTGTGGTCAGGCGCGGGTCCCAAGTCCACCACACGCCCCAGGAGTGGCGGCCCCAGATGGAGCCGGTGATGAGCGTGAGCGTGCAGCAGAGCATGCCTATCTCGACGGCGGCCGCGCCGTACATGTCGTACTTGAGGTCGCGCTTCGTGAGATAGAGTATGCCGCAGGCACAGGCGATGACGAAGCTGATGAGCCCCCACCATGCCAGAGGCAGGTGGATGTAGAAGATCTTCTGGGCGAGGCCCATCACCTGTTCTTCAGGCGCATAGATGAAGATGAGCCACTGACAGAAGGCCAGAGCCAGGCCGCCGAGAATGGCGACGAGGGAGACGCGGGAACCAGTCATCAGTCTTCTCCGCTGTAGACGTAGGGGAAGAGGAGAAGTCCGGCGGCAAGGAAGAGGCCGTCGAACGCGGAGGCGAGCCCTGCCCAGCGCAGAGCGTCGTCGAGCATGGGCTCGGGGTCGATGCCCATGGAGACCAGCCGAACCCCGGCGAGGAGCAGGGGCACGAGCAGGGGGAAAAGCACGATGGAGAGCAGGGACTCACGGCCTGCCTGCCCCACGGAAAGCGCGCCGAGCAGGGATCCGGAAGCGGCCATGCCCACGTTGCCGAGGGCTATGCCTGCCAGAGTCAGAGGCCACGCTTCGCCGAGGTTCTGGCCGAGGAAGACGAAGACGGCAGGGATGAACACGCACTGCG
>JAFQPD010000052.1 GCA_017411945.1 Mailhella sp. | reverse complement strand
GCCGCCGAAGACAAGAAGAAGCAGGAAGCCATCGAGGCCCGCAATCAGGCCGACAACCTCATCTACGCCACCGAAAAGTCCCTCAAGGACCTCGGCGACAAGGTCGACCCCGCCCTCAAGGCTGAAGTCGAAGCCAAGACCGAAGCCCTGAAGAAGGCTATGGAAGGCAACGACACCGAGACCATCAAGAAGGCCTCCGACGACCTCTCCCAGGCTTCCCACAAGCTGGCCGAAATGCTCTACAAGAACGCTCAGGGAGCTCAGCAGGAAGGCGGCTGCCAGGGCGGCAACTGCGGCGGCGCCAAGAAGGACGACGACGTGGTCGACGCCGACTTCACCGAAGTGAAGTAAGCAGGAGCAGCTGCGTCTTCTGACGAAATGACGGCCCCGCTCTCCCCATGAAGGAGGGCGGGGCTTTTCTGCGTTCTGGGGGCTGGGAAGGAAAAGCTCTGTCTGAAAGGGGAACTGAAAAAGTCGACAAGTGCAGGCCTGTTCAAAAATTTTTCATAAGGCCGGAAACAGGCCGGGAAGCCAGTTCAAAAATAAGTACGCGCTCAGCCTGCTTCAGGAGCAGGTTTTGAGGGGTTTGATTTGTAACTGTGTGATATTATTTGATGTGATTGTGTTTTGCATGTTTTGGCACGCCTCTTGCATATATATTGGCAATTCCTTTGAAAAACTTTTTCCTCCAGCCCGCCGGTCCCCCTCAGCCGGCGGGTTTTTTCTTTGCCCGGCCTCATGGGGCTTGCGTTCCTGCGCTAATGAAGGCAAAGTGCTCACAAACAATTTTCAAGGAGTTCTCCTATGAGTCTTTGCCCCTGTGGCTCCGGCCTGGAGCTTGCGGCCTGCTGCGGCCAGTATATCGAAGGCAAGGCCAAGGCCCCTACCGCCGAAGCCCTCATGCGTTCCCGCTACACCGCCCACGCCATCTGCGAATACCAGTACCTCACCGACACCACCCACCCCGAATTCCGTGAAGACGCCTCTGCCGAAGAGATCAAGCAGTGGTCTTCCATGATGAGCTGGGAAGGCCTCGACATCATCGAGACTGTGGACGGCGGCGAGAACGACACCACCGGTGAAGTGAAGTTCGTGGCCCATTACAGCGTGCAGAACGTTCCTCAGGAACTGCGCGAAGACGGCTTCTTCCGCAAGGAAGGCGACGAGTGGTTCTACGTTGAGGGCAACGTGTACGGCAAGGAGCCCGTGCGCCGCGCCGAACCCAAGGTGGGCCGCAACGATCCTTGCCCCTGCGGCAGCGGCAAGAAGTACAAGAAGTGCTGCATGCCCCGCTAAGAGGCTGAAATTCCCTGCAGATGAGGCGTGCTGCCCGTCTGAGGGAAAAGTTTGCCAAAAGGGCTTGCGTCCTGCCTGAAAAGAGGGTACAAGCACTTCTTCGAAGGCATGCTCTCCGTGGCATTCCTTCATTTTGCAAAAAGAATGTGACCAGACTTGCCATTTGCACCTGTTTATGGCAAGCTCACACACCAGAAGGATCACATCTTTTCCTTTTGTTAGTATGTGAGCCTGGACGCCTGTTCAGGCAATTTCCCACAGCCCCAACATGTCCAAGGAGGACTCCCATGGCTGAAGTTTCTTTCCAGGGTAAGACTTTCGAAGTCGACGAAGACGGCTTCCTGCTCCGCTTTGAAGACTGGTGCCCCGAATGGCTCGAATTCGTGAAGGAATCCGAAGGTATCCCCGCCCTCACCGATGATCACATGAAGGTCGTCGACTTCCTGCAGGATTACTACAAGAAGAACGGCATCGCCCCCATGGTGCGCATCATGTCCAAGAACACCGGCTTCAAGCTGAAGGAAATCTACGAACTGTTCCCCTCCGGCCCCGGCAAGGGCGCCTGCAAGATGGCTGGTCTCCCCAAGCCCACCGGCTGCGTGTAAGCCGTATCTTGCGAACAGTCGCATAGACGCATTAAAGACGGAAGGATTCGTTCTTCCGTCTTTTTTTGTTGCAGTCCATAGGTTTCTACTTGCTACGCCAATGGTTAGTTGATAGAAAGAAAACACCGATTCTGTTGTAACTTTTTTTCATAGGAGGCTTCCCCCATGAAAATCCGTACTTCTCTCCTCACCCTCGCTCTCGTCATGGGCCTTGCCGGTGCCTCTCAGGCTGCCGATCTCGTTCGCAAGGTGGACAGCTTCGACCTCGTCGTCGACCAGTCCGGCTCCATGATGATGAAGATGGAAGGCTCCAAGATGACCAAGGCCGCCGGTGCCAAGCAGGTGCTCACCTCCGTGGTCGAAGCCCTTCCCGATCTCGGCTACCAGTCTTCCGCCCATACCGTGGCTCCCGCCGGCGCGGTGACCGCCTACGGTGCCTTTGACCGTGCCGCCATGAAGAATGGCCTTGCCACCCTCAAGACCGAAGGCAAGATCTTCGGCCAGCTGACCCCCATGGGCGACGGCTTCAGTGCCCTTGCCGGCGAATACGCCAACATGGCCCGTCCCGCCGCTGTGGTGCTCGCTTCCGACGGCGCCAGCAACGTGGGCGTCGACCCTGTCGCCGAAGTGGCCGCCATCTACAACGCTCAGCCCGGCCTCTGCTTCCATGTCGTGTCCTTCGCCGATACTGAAGAAGGCCAGGCCGTGCTCGACAAGATCGCCGGCCTCAAGGATTGCTCTGTGTCCGTGAAGGGCGCCGACCTCCTCGCCGACCAGAAGGCCCTCAATCAGTTCGTGGCCGACGTGTTCTACACCGAAGGCGTTGACGACGCCCTCGTCCTGCACGGCGTGAACTTCGCCTTCAACTCCTATGCCCTCGACGACAAGGCCAAGGGCGTGCTCGATGAAGCCGCCGCCATCCTCAAGGGCAAGAATGTCAACATCACCCTCGAAGGCTGGACCGACTCCATCGGTTCCGATGCCTACAACATGAAGCTTTCCCAGAACCGCGCCAGCGCCGTCAAGGCTTACCTCGTGGAGCAGGGCGTTCCCGCTTCCTCCATCAATGCCATCGGCATGGGCAAGTCCTTCAAGTTCGATAACGCCACTGAAGAAGGCCGTTACCTGAACCGCCGCGTGGAATTCATCTTCAACTAAGCGTTGATCTGGATCGATATCCTTTGAAAGGCCTGGCCTCTTGCCGGGCCTTTCTCGCATGACATCAGGAAAAGTTCACGGAGAAGCTTCATGATGCGCAAGTTTTTCCTGTGCCTCGCCCTTTGTGCTGCCACGGCTCTCGCTCCCTGCGATGCCATGGCCAAGAAGAGCGAGGCGCAGATACAGGCCGAGCTCGAAAGATTCGTCCTCGTCTATGTGGACAAGGCCAACAAGCGTTTGGCCGTCAATCGCTCCAAGCCTCGCGTGACCAGAGAAAAGGGCGTATACGTCGCCCGTTTCACGGAAATAGACCGCACGAGTGTTACTGCAGAGCTGCGCCCCAGCAATAGCAAGCATTTCCAGTATGTTGCACGCCTCCGCTACCATGAGATGACCTACGAGTGCGAAGGCAAGACCCGCAGGGCCGCACTGAAAGGCCCGTGGAAGTGCACCAATGTGCGCCGCCTCACGGAAATGCCTCGCTATGTGAAGGGCAAGTGGGAAAACTGATATTCTTGCAGAAGAAAAACGGCCTCCGTTGGAAGGAGGCCGTTTTCAGTTAATTCGGTCGTTCAGTTTTTCGAACGCGGCACCTGGCTCAGGGCCGCGCCGGAGAAGATGAGCGCTGCTCCCAGTGCCTGCCATGCGCTCATGGTCTCGCCCAGAAGGGCCACGGAGAAGAGCACGGCGGAGAGCGGCTCCACATAGCCGCACACGGCCACAGTCTGCACCGGGAGCCTGCCTATGGACGAGAAGTACAGCCAGCAGGCGTAGCCGGTGTTCAGAAGTCCGAGCACAAGTATGCATGGCCAGTCTTTGGCGGCCACGTCCAGCGAGAAGCCCTGCTTCCAGAGCAGGAAGAGCGTTACCGTGCCAAGGGCGGCCATGAGCTGGAGCAGGGTGTTCTCCATTCCGGAAACGCCGCGCGCCTTCTTGTTGAAGGCCACCATGGCCACATAGCACAGCGCAGCCATGATGCCGCAGGCCAGCCCCCACAGCGAGCCGCCGCCCGCGAGAGGGCCGTTCAGGAGAGCCGCGCCTGCCGCCACCATGGTGAGGGCCGCGAGCTTGAGGCGGGTGAGCCTTTCGCCGAAGAGCAGGGGCGAGAGGGCTACGAGTATCACCGGCCCGCAGTAGTAGGTGAGCGTGGCAAAGCTTACGCCTATCTGCGTGAAGGCTTCGTAGAGGAACATCCAGCTTGCTCCCATGGCAACGCCCGAAGCCGTGATGAGCAGGGCCGAACGCTTTTCCCGGAACAGTTCGAGCGGCTTCCCTGCCGCCAGTGCCAGAGCTCCCAGCAGGAGCGAGCCCAGCAGGCAGCGCAGGAAAACGATCTCGTAGCTGGTGAGGTCTATTCGGCTGGCGACTATGCCGTTGGAGCCGAAAAGGAGAAGGGAGAAAAGATGCTTGGCAAGGGCGATGTTCACAGGTGGCCTCTCTTTGCGGGATGCCGGAGCCTAGCATGCTTCGTTTCCGATGCCAACGGAGTGCGGCAGAGGAAAGCCCATCGATTAAAAAAGCAGGCGGCCGTCCGAAGACAGCCGCCTTTTTTCGTATTCAGGCCGGGGCCTGAGTTTAGTCCTTAATTTTGCTCTGATTTGCTCACCAGAACCTTGTCGATCTTGTTGCCGTCCATATCGATGATTTCGAAGGTCCAGCCGCAGCAGGGAATACGGTCTCCCTCAGAGGGGATGCGGCCTTCAAGGTACATCAGCATCCCGCTCAGGATGGAGTAGTGGCCCTCGTTTTCATCGGGCAGGCGTCGTATGCCGAGCAGGTCCTTCAGTTCAGGCAGGGGAATGCTGCCGTCAACAAGCCAGCTCCCGTCCTCCCGCTGAACAGCCCACGAATCGTCGTGGGGGGCACCTATCTGGCCAGCCAGGATCTCAAGAATGTCGCGCAGGGTAACGAGCCCCTGGAGAGTTCCGTATTCATCTACGATAAAGGCAGTATGCATGCCTTTTTCTTGAAACAGCTCCAGCAGGTCAAGGCCGTTCACAGCTTCAGGGACAAAAACAGCAGGCTGTGCCAGAGCTTCAAGGTCTGCGGAAAAGCTCGAGGCATTGGGCGCAGGGCAGGTGAAGAGCAGAAGGGCCTGCTGAGTGCGCACAACGCCGAGAAGATTGTTCAAGCCGCCTCGGCAAAGAGGAAGCCAGGAATAGCTGTGGCCGCGCAGTATTTCCAGCGTTTTTTCTGGGGAATTTTCTACATCAAGGTATCGTATTTCAGACCTTGGAACCATGATGGAGCTGACGGCCCTGTCGTCGAGGCGGAAAATATTGGTCAGCATCTCACGTTGCTTTTGCTCTATGGTGCCAGTTTCCGAGCCTTCATCGATCATGGCCTGTATCTCCTCTTCCGTCACGGCCTGCTCCTTGTCGTCGCGTACTCCCAGGATCCGGAGCAAGAGGCTTGTGGAAAAGGTAAGGAGAGCCACGAAGGGGCGGCTCATCGAGGCAAGGGCGTTCATGGGGCGCGCCACAAGGCAGGCGGTTGCTTCCGGGGCAAGCTGGCCGAGCCTTTTGGGAACAAGTTCGCCTGCCACGATAGACAGATAGGTCACAAGAGCCACAACAATTATAGTCGAAACTGTTTCTGCAGTGGCCGTGGATAAGCCAAACGTATCCTGCATCCAGATGCCCAGAGGTCCGGCAAAGGCAGATTCGCCCACGATACCGCTGAAAAGGCCGATGGAAGTGATGCCGATCTGTATGGCGGAAAGGAAGCGCGCAGGATCATTTCCAAGCCGCAGAGCCGCCTGGGCTCCCTTGTGTCCTTGCGCGGCTCGGGCAGAAAGGCGAGCCTTTCTGGCTGTCACCAGTGCTATCTCTGACATGGCAAACACGCCATTGAAGAGGATGAGAATGAAAAGTAAGGCGATTTCCATGGGATAAAACTGATCGTGTGAAGTTTGATGTTCGAGAGCTGACGGATGTAAAAAAATCGGCGGCCGTCCGAAGACAGCCGCCTTTTTTCGTATTCAGGCCGGGGCCTGAGCGTCGCCTTTATGCCTTCTTTTCAGGAAGGAACGAGGCGAGGATGCCGAGGGTGAGGAAGCCGACCACCACGCTGAGGGAGACGGTGGGAGGAATGTGGAAATGGACGGGAGGCAGGGCGATGAGCATCTTGATGCCGACGAAGGCCAGGATAGCGATGACGGACTTTTCAAGATGGCGCAGGTAACGCTTCGCGGCGGCCAGCAGGAAGAACATGGAACGGAGGCCGAGGATGGCGAAGATGTTGGAGGTGTACACGATGAAGGGGTCGGGCGTGATGGCGAGCACGGCGGGCACGGAGTCGAAGGCGAACATCACGTCGGAAAGTTCGATGACCATCAGGCAGAGGAAGAGGGGGGTGGCGCGCCACACGAGCTTGCCTACGGGCTTCTCGGCGAGCTTCACGTTTTCCACGCTCTTCTTGGGAGCGTCCACGGGGGTGCCGTTCTCATCGGTGCGCACGAAGAAGTCGTGGCCGTGGAGGTGGGGATGGACGGGAACGAACTTCTGGGTCCACTTCACGGCCCAGTGGTGGGAGTAGTCCACGGCTTCCTTTTCTTCATGCTTGTTCATGCTCTGGAACATCTTGAAGGCCGTCCAGAGGATGAAGAAGCCGAAGGCGCCGAGGGCGTAGGGGCCGAAGAGCTTGATGAGGCCGGAACCGGCGGCCACGAAGGCAAGGCGCATGATGACGGCGCCGAGGATGCCGTAGTAGAGCACGCGGTGCTGGTAGGCGTCCTTGATGCCGAAGGAAGTGAATATGGCCATCATCACGAAGAGGTTATCCACAGAGAGGGACTCTTCGAGCAGATAGCCGGCTATGAAGAGCTGCATCTGGTCGGTGCCTTCGGTGAAGCCGATGTAGCCGGCGAAGATGAAGGCGAGGGAAACCCAGATGGCCGTCCACTTGGCGGCGCTTTTGGCGGTGACGGGCTTGCTGTCGTCGTGGGAATGAAGGTCGTACCACAGGCAGCCGATGACGAGAGCGCAGAAGAGGCCGACTTCGAGAAGGGAATGGCCGAAGATCATCATAAAAAGATTCCTCCCGAATCTTTATGAGCCGGAAGGAAACAAAAAAGACCTCCCGGCAACGTACACATTGCCGCGAAGGTCTCACTCATCAGTCAGCGGGCTGACGGCAATGCCAGCCACGGATACGCCGCGACATGCTGTTGACATTGCCCGGAGCACTCGGCTCCAGTTACTCCCCTTTGCGTTGAAGAAAACGTAGCGGAAAACAGCGTTCGCTGTCAAGAATAATTTTTGATTTGCCTTGAAAAGCCCAGCTGTGTACTGTGAATCATCCGCGTACTGCGGCAAGCCTTTCCGGAGCTCCCATGTCAATGCGCATCCTTTCCACCCGTCGGCCCGACCGTTCCCAGCATCCGCTTATCGTCCGTCTTTCTTCCGGCTTCCGGCGTTTCCAGCATCGCTGGTATCATCCGGACGAGCCGCTCTTTCAGGAGCTGAAGCGCGGGCAGAAGCCGCAGGCTCTGGTCATAGCCTGCAGCGATTCGCGCGTCGATCCCGTGCTCCTCACGGACAGTCGCCCCGGCGACCTCTTCATCCTGCGCAACGTGGCCAACCTTGTCCATCCCTATGTTCCGGGCGGCGGCGCGCTGAGCCAGAACGCGGCCATCGAGTACGCGGTGAAGCACCTCAAGGTGCAGGACATCATCGTTATGGGGCATGCCTGCTGCGGCGGCATCAAGGCCCTTGTTTCGGCGCGTGCGCGCATACTTGCCGGGGAATTTCTGCCCGAGGCCGAAGAGGACGAGTTCATCGGCCCGTGGGTAAAGGTCGCTGTGCGTGCGCTGGAGCGGGCGGAAGAAGGCATGGGCGAGGTCTGCCTTGCCGACAAGGCGCGGGCCTGCGAGCTGTGGAGCGTGCGCCTCTCGCTGGAGAACCTGCTCACCTTCCCGTGGGTGAAGGAAGCCGTGGAAGCCGGGAGGCTCGCCCTGCACGGCTGGTATTTCGACCTGCAGAGCGGCGAACTCCTCGAGTTCGACCAGAAGGAGCAGGCTTTCCGCCCGCTGGTGGGCAGGCCGCATGCCCATGACCTTGAGAGCCATGGCGGGCATCATCACGAACGCCGCCCCCGCGCCGAACATTGGGAAGAGCACGGAGAAGCTCTCTGGGCGCATTACGACAGCCGTACCATGGAGGAGGGCCGCAAGAAGCGTGCGCACGCTCCCGAACATCACCGCGAACATCTGCCGCGCAGCCCGCATGGCCATGTTCGCGGCAGGCACGATTAAATGAAGAAGGCCGGAGCCTGAGGGGCTTCGGCCTTTTCTTATGAGAAGAGCTGGAGCTGGCACGATGTCAGTAAATGAGCGGTGTCAGTATGATATCCGCAAGTATCATCACAGCGAACAGGATGGCGGGAAGCGTCATGAGCCCGATCACGAGCTTCCATGCTCCTTTCCAGAACGGGTGCGCATCAGGGGAAGCTGCCATAGATGTATCCTTTTGTCTTGCCGCAATATGACACGGAAGGCCGGAGTCCTGCCATGGTCTCCGGCCTCTGCCGAGTGAGGGGCGGGCTTTCGGGCGGGGAGTGCGTCCGCGCCGAAAGCCCTGTCGGGGGAAATGTCATCGCCAGCCGCGGTGGTGGCGGGGCGGGCGGTGATGTCCGCCGTGCCAGTGGCGCGGGGCATGGTGGCGGGGAGTGCTGAGGGCATAGCCGCCCAGCGCGCCCATGCTGCCGCCGATGACGGCTCCGGCCAGCGGGTCGCCGTCGAAGGCGGCGGTGAGCCCGGCGCCGGCCACAGCTCCGAAAGCCGTGGTGGCGAGGACGCGATGCTCACGGGGCCCGCAGGCAGTGAGAGAAAAGGCGAACAGGCATATCAGGCAGAAAGAGAGGATGCGGCGCATAGGTGCCTCCTTTTCGGAGTTCCGGGCCGTCCCGCCCTGCAGGGGAGGAGGGCGGGAGGCGGATATCTTTGCGGAACATGTCCGCGTTCGTGCTTCGGGAGGCCAGGTGAGGTCTTGGCCGGGCCTCCCCTCAGGAGGAGAGTCGAGGAGGACTCAGAGGAAACGCAGCCGCTCGGGAAGGGGACTCGCGGAGTTTCGACTGCTTCCCTGAGTATAGATATACGCCTGCCGCATCGCGGTGTCACGTTATTAAGAGTTTCACATTGTTTCCTTTTTGGCTTATCTTGAAAGGTATGTTGCAGGATTTTTTTCTTGCGGCTGTCCCGAAAGCGCGGAACGAGGTTGACGCCTGGGGATTTTGCCTCTATTGAGAAATGGATTGAGTACTCAAACAGTCTCCGCCAGAATGCGAGGATAACGCCATGCCTACCAAGATCCTTCACAAGGAAAAGCTCATCCCGGGCCGCACCAGCAAGCTCGTGCTGGACGCTCCCCAGATAGCCGCCACGGCCCGCCCCGGCCATTTCGTCATACTTCGCGTGGACGAACACGGCGAACGCTTCCCCCTGACCATTGCCGACGCCGACAAGGAAAACGGCACCATCACCATCGTGTATCTGGTGCTGGGCCGTTCCACCCAGATGCTTGAAGATCTGAACGAAGGCGACGTCATCCAGGACGTCTGCGGCCCTCTCGGCCGCGCTACGCATATCGAAGGGTTCCCCGCTCCCAAGAAGGTCATCTGCGTGGGCGGCGGCACCGGCGTGGCCGCCATGCACCACATCGCCAAGGGCCACCACGATGCCGGCAACTACGTCATCGCCTGCATCGGCGCCCGCAACAAGGAACTGCTCCTCTTCCACAAGGAGCTCTCCCTGTTCTGCGACGAAGTGCTCGTCTCCACCGACGACGGCTCCATGGGCTCCCAGGGCATCGTGACCGATCTCGTGCGCAACCGCCTCGACGAAGAGGGCGAGAACATCGCCGAAGTGGTGGCCGTGGGCCCCGTTCCCATGATGCAGGCCGTGGCCGAGCTCACCCGCGGCTACGAGAAGCCCACCACCGTGAGCCTGAACTCCCTCATGGTGGACGGCCTCGGCATGTGCGGAGCCTGCCGCGTGACCGTTGGCGGCGAAATGAAGTTCACCTGCGTGGACGGCCCTGAATTCGACGGCCACAAGGTCGACTTCGCCGAACTGCGCACCCGCCTCGGCTCCTTCCGCACTCAGGAAGGCCAGGCCCGCGAGGAACGCCGCTGCAACTGCATGGACAAGCTCGCCGAGAAGAAGGAGGACTGATATGAGCCAGACTGTCATGAAGGGCGCGAAGATCGCCCGCCACGAGATGCCCTGCCAGTCCGCTGAAGAGCGCATCAGGAATTTCGACGAAGTGGCCCTCGGCTACACCCTTGAGATGGCCCAGGCCGAAGCTACCCGCTGCCTGCAGTGCAAGAAGCCTCTCTGCCGCCAGGGCTGCCCCGTGGAGATAGACATCCCCGCCTTCATCGCTGAAGTGGCCAAGGGCGACCTCGACGAAGCCAACCGCATCATCTACAAGGCCAGCTCCCTTCCCGCCGTGTGCGGCCGCGTCTGCCCCCAGGAAAAGCAGTGCGAAGGCAAGTGCATACTCGGCAAGAAGGGCGAACCCGTGGCCATCGGCCGCCTCGAACGCTTCGTGGCCGACAACGCCAAGCATGAATGCCCCACCGGCGTCATCCGCCTCGGCCGCAAGGTGGCCTGCATCGGCTCCGGCCCTGCTTCCATCACCTGCGCCGGCTACCTTTCCCGCCTCGGCGTGGATGTGACCATGTTCGAAGGCCTGCATGAGGCCGGCGGCGTGCTCGTCTACGGCATCCCCGCCTTCCGCCTGCCCAAGGACGTGGTGGCCCGCGAGCTCGACTGCCTGCGTTCCACCGGCGTGGACATCCGCCTCAACTATGTGGGCGGCCGCACCGTCACCGTGCAGAGCCTGCTCGATGAAGGCTACGAAGCCGTGTTCATCGGCGTGGGCGCCGGCCTGCCTTACTTCCTCGGCGTGCCCGGCGAGAACTGCATAGGCGTGTTCTCCGCCAACGAATATCTCACCCGCGTGAACCTCGGCCGCGCCCATTCCTTCCCGAAGTACGACACCCCCGTTGCCCCCGGCAAGCATGTCACCGTGTTCGGTGCCGGCAACGTGGCCATGGACGCCGCCCGTACCGCCCTGCGCCTCGGCGCTGAGAGCGTACACATCGTGTACCGCCGTACCCGCGCCGAAATGCCCGCCCGCGGTGAAGAGATCGAACACGCGCTGGAAGAAGGCGTGCAGCTCCTCGAGCTCTCCGCTCCCCTGCGCTTCATCACCGATGAGAACCAGCAGCTCACCGGCGTGGAGCTCCAGCGCATGGAGCTCGGCGAACCCGACGCTTCCGGCCGCCGCCGTCCCAAGCCTGTGGAAGGCTCTAACTTCATTCAGGAGACGGACCTCGCCATCGTAGCCCTCGGCACCCGTTCCAACCCCCTGATGCTGGACTGCACCCCCGGCCTCAAGCTCACCGACCGCAACTACATCGCCGTGGATGAAAACGGCGAGACTTCCATCCCCAACGTGTATGCCGGCGGCGATATCGTCACCGGCGCCGCCACTGTCATCCTCGCCATGGGCGCAGGCCGCCGCGCCGCCCAGTCCATCGCGAAGAAGATGGGTCTGGAATAAAGGAATCTGGAAGCCGGGCTTCGGGCAGGGCCACGCCGAAGGCCTTTCCCGGATTCCGGCTCCGCACCCCGTATTCTGGCAGGAAAAACGGGGTGATTTTTCGAAGGCCGCCGCTTTGCCAGAGTGCAGGGCGGCGGCCTTTCGCGTGTGCGCCAGCCATGGCCAGCGCCCGGGACGCGCTGCCGTGCAGGGAAAGGGAAACTTTTTCCCTCTTCCTTTTCCTGTTTTCTTGACACGGCGGCCCTTTGCCTCCAATAATATTTCTTCAAAAATTTTCCTCCCAAGGAGAAAGCCATGTTCCGTCGTTTCCTGCTCGCCATCCTGCTCCCCGCCGTGATGGCCACCTCTGCCGCCGCAGCCGAAAAAATCTCCGTTGCCTGCAACCCCACCTGGCCTCCCATGGAACTGCTCGATGACAACAAGCAGATCGTGGGCTTCGACGTGGACATGATCCACGCCATCTGCAAGGAAGTCGGCCTCGAAGCCGAATTCCGCAACGTGGCCTGGGACGGCATCTTCGCCGGCGTCGCCGCCGGTTCCTACGACCTCGTGGCTTCCGGCGTTACCATCACCCCCGAACGCCAGAAGGCATTCCTCTTCACCGAGCCCTACTACAACGTGAGCCAGATCATCGTCATGCAGAACGGCCAGGTCGCCAAGGGCTTCGAAGACCTCAAGGGCAAGAAGGTCGGCGGCCAGATCGGCACCACCGGCGTGTTCGTGGCCCAGAAGTGCGGCGTGGAATTCACCCTGCGTGAATACGACGACGTGGGCCT
>JAFQPD010000051.1 GCA_017411945.1 Mailhella sp. | reverse complement strand
TGGACGTCTCGCACTTCGAAGCCGGCGCGTTCACGGGTGAGACCGCCGGGGCCCAGAGCGGAAAGACGACGCTTGTGGGTCACTTCCGACAGGGAGTTGGTCTGGTCCATGAACTGGGAGAGCTGGGAAGTGCCGAAGAATTCCTTCAGCACGGCAGCCACCGGCTTGGGATTGATGAGGTCGTGGGGCATCAGGGAAGCGACTTCCTGGATGCTCATGCGTTCCTTGATGGCGCGTTCCATGCGGACCAGGCCGATGCGGTACTGGTTCTCAACCAGCTCGCCGACGAGACGCACGCGGCGGTTGCCCAGATGGTCGATGTCATCGGGGGCGCCGTTGGAGTCCTTCATGGTCACGAGGACCTTGATGGCGGTGATGATGTCTTCGTCGGTGAGGGTCAGCAGATCCTTGTCGGTGCTGAGGCCGAGGCGCAGGTTCAGCTTGTAGCGGCCCACGGCGGAGAGATCGTAGTAGTCGGCGTTGCGGAACAGGTTGTCGAAGTAGCTGGCCGCGATCTCGGGAGTGGGGGGAGAGCTGGGACGCAGACGGCGGTAGACTCTTCCTGCGCCTTCTCGGTGCTCGTGGTCTTGTCGAGCATGAGGGTGTCGCGCATGGAGGAAGAGGTGTCGGCACCCTTGGTGTGCAGCAGGACAACATCGGTCACGCCGGCTTCCAGCATCTGCTCCATGAGGGAAGCGGTCACTTCGTCGGCGGCTTCAGCGATGATCTCGCCGGTAGCGGCGTTCACCACGTCTTCACCAAGGAAGAGGCCCACGAGGGAGTCGGGGGCGACTTCGATAGATTCGATGTTGGCGGAAGCGACCTTGCGCCAGTCGCGCTTGTTCATCTTCTTGCCGGCCTTGACCACCACATTGCCTTCGGCGTCGACGATGTCGGCGAAAGCGATGCGGTCCTTGTCGTTGCCGAAGAGCTCGGCATCGGCCTTCATGAAGAGGCGGGAGCCCTCGAGGCGATAGTATTCCTTCTTGTAGAAGGTATCGAGAATATCGCTCTTGGACATGCCCATGGCCTTGAACAGGATGGTAGCGGGCATCTTGCGACGACGGTCGATGCGGACATAGAGGATGTCCTTATGGTCGAAGTCGAAGTCGAGCCAGGAACCGCGCATGGGGATGACACGGCAGGAGTACAGCACCTTGCGGGAGGTGTGGGTCTTGCCGCCGTCATGCTCGAAGATGATGCCGGGAGAACGCTGGAGCTGATTCACGATGACGCGTTCGGTGCCGTTCACGATGAACGTGCCCTTCTCGGTCATCAGAGGCAGGGTGCCGAAGTAGATGTCCTGATCCTTGCCGTCGCGATGAGTACGCGTGCCGGTGTCCTCATTCACATCATAGATGTCGAGACGAACCTTGATGCGCACGGGAGCTTCGTAGGTCAGGCCTTTGGAGATACACTCGGCCTGATCGTACTTGGGCTCACTGATTTCGTAGCCCAGGTATTCCAGGCTGGCGGTGCGATTGAAGTCTTCGATGGGGAACACGGAACGGAACACGCCTTCGAGGCCGACGTGGGGATCGCGTTCAGAGTCCTTGAGACCTTCCTGCAGGAAGGCGTTGTAGGAGTCCACCTGAAGATTCAGAAGGTGCGGAATGGGAATGGATACTTTGATTTTGCCGAATTGCTTCGTAAGCTGACCCATTACTTTACCTCAGAATGGCATTTGTCCGGCCCATTGCCGGAATATTAACGTACGTGAGCAGGCGGCCCAGAAATAGGACACAGAAAAACAGACAACGAAAAGCCCCGTTCCCGTCACTGCGGGAGGGGTTGTTGCCTGCGGTCTATGGCATCGGTTTCATTGGACTTTTCACCACTTGATGCCTGCGATCCGTTCGTAGAAGTTATCCTTAGGAACTAAGAAAAATACTCCCTTATCTCAAAAAAAGCAAGTTGTTTTCGGCTAGTCCGCCAAATTTTAAACATAGCCAAAATTTTTATCAATTTCAATACGCAGAAGGTGTTGACATTGGTGCAGGAGCAAGATTTTCAAGCCTTCCTGAGGGCTGTACATGCCAGACATAGAGTCCTTCCGGCCTCCACTTGCATAAAAGTATCTAAGACGCAAAAAGCCCCCTCTTGCGAGGGGGCTCGAAAATCACATCGCTGTGACCGGGAACTTACTTGATTTCGACGACGGCGCCGGCTTCGGTGAGTTCCTTCTTGGCAGCTTCAGCGTCTTCCTTGGACACGGCTTCCTTCAGGGTGGAGGGGCAGCCGTCAACCTTGTCCTTGGCTTCCTTGAGGCCGAGGCCGGTGAGGGCGCGCACGACCTTGATCACGCCGATCTTGTTGGCGCCAGCTTCCTTGAGGATAACGTCGAATTCGGTCTTTTCTTCTTCAGCGGGAGCGGCAGCGGCGGGAGCAGCGGCAACGGCAACAGCGGGGGCAGCGGCGGACACGCCGAACTTTTCTTCGAGTTCCTTGATGAATTCGGCCAGTTCGAGCACGGTCATGTTGGCGATGAACTCAACAACCTGTTCCTTGGTGATATCAGCCATGGTAGTGACTCCTTAAAATTCTTTGACGTTTGATAGTTAGCGGCGAAACGGTTCCGGTCGCGATTAGGCGGCCTTCTTCTCTTCCAGAGCCTTGAGGGCGTACAGAAGAGGACGAACCATATTGGCCATGAGAGACACGAAATTGGTGGGCACGGCGTTCATGGTTGCCAGAGCCTGAGCAAGCAGCTGTTCCTTGGAAGGGAGCTTGGCGAGTTCGCCAACCTGAGCGGCGGTCATAGCCTTGCCGTCCAGAGCACCCATGCGGATTTCGAGCTTGTTATTGGTCTTGGCAAAATCAGAAAGAGCCTTGGCCACACCAACGGGATCCTGGAATCCAAGAGCGATAGCGCTGTTGTTCTTCAGAGCAGGAGAAACGGCGCTATGGTCAGTGTCTGCAAGTGCGATGCGGGCAAGCGTGTTCTTGACGACGTGATATTCGCCGCCAGCGGCGCGAAGCGCCACACGAAGCCCGGTCAGCTCTTCCACAGACATGCCCTTGAAGTCGGTCACAACCGCAAAAGAAGCGCGACCAGCGGCTTCCTTGATCTGTTCGATCAGTACGGCTTTTTCAGACCTGTTCTTCACGGAGATAC
>JAFQPD010000008.1 GCA_017411945.1 Mailhella sp. | reverse complement strand
CCTTGCGCACGCGGGCCTTGTCCCTCGCGCCGAAGTTGAAGCCGATGATGGGCTGCATGCCCTGACCGAGGCCGATGAGCCCCAGCGCGAATAGCATGAGCAGGCGGTTCACGATGCCGAAGGCGCCGATGGCGAGGTCGCCTCCGTACTCCATGAGCGCGCGATTGATGACTATCACCACGATGCAGGCGCAGAAGTTGATGAGGAAGGGAGCCATGCCTATAGCCACGATATCCTTCACATACGAAGCCGCCAGCTTCCAGATGCCGCGCCTGAAATGGACCAGCGTGCCCGGCCGCAGGAAATGCACGATGAGCCACGTCAGCGAGATGAGCTGGCCCGAGACCACAGCCAGAGCCGCGCCCTCCATGCCCCAGCCCCATTCGTAGATGAACAGAGGCGAGAACAGGACTATGCCCACTGTCGTCATGAGCGCCGTCACCATGGCAGTTTTCGGGTAGCCCGTGGCGCGGGTGAAGAAGTTCAGGCCAATCATCACGAAGACGATGGGAGAGGTCACGAGCAGAGGCACCATGTATTCGCGGGCGTAGTCCAGCGTTTCCCCGCTTGCTCCGAAGAAGATGAGCATGGGATCGAGCACGGCCCAGAAGGCATAGCTGAAGACCACGCTCACTATCACTTCGAGAAGGACGGAGTGGCCGAGCATGCGGTGGGCCTTCTCCATATCCTTCTTTCCGAGTTCGATGGAACACAGGGCGGCACAGCCCACGGCGATGAGCTGGCTGAACGCAACGAGCAGGTTGATGACCGGGAAGGTGACGGCCATGGCAGCCAGGGCGAGAGGCCCCACTCCGTGGCCGATGTAGATGCTGGAGATGATCTGGTTCAGCGCCACGATGACCATGCCGAGGATGGCAGGGATGGAAAAGGAAAGGAGAAGGCCGCCTATGCTCTTCGTTCCCATCACGTTGGCTTTCGCTGCGTTGTCCATGCTGTTCTCCCGGATCATGAAAAAAAGGCCGTAGCACTGGAAAAACAGTAGCGCGGGCGCAGGATTTTTTCAACGGAGCACAGCTTGCCGAATGGCGGAGAATGACATTTCTGCCGCATGGAACGCCCTGTTTCCACTGCAGGATCGGCACTTTGACGGCGCGGCGCAAAAACAGTACATTGTTCGGTGCAACAATTTGAAAGACTGCCATGCCCGGCACTCCTTGCGCCGCAGGGCGTTAGGGCATATCAGAAACAAAGGAAGTCACGCCGCGCCTTGCGGCTCAAAGCCGGGAGGCCGGCGCATATCGGAGCATCATCCATGGACTACAGCATCATTTCCCTCTTCAGCAGCGCCACCCTTGTGGCCAAGATCGTCATGGGCATCCTCGTTGCCATGTCCGTGATGAGCTGGGCCGTCATCATCGGCAAATTCTTCTCCCTCGGCTCGGCAGAACGCAAGGCCGCTTCCGGCCTCGCCCGCTTCACCGAAGCCCCCGATCTGCGCCAGGCCCTGCAGAGCCTCGGCTCCGACCCTTCCTCTCCCCTCTATGCCGTCGCCCAGCACGGCGTGCGTGAATTCAACAACGGCAAGGAAGCCGGCGTGAGCGAAGCCGTAGTGGTCGAGACCGTGCGCCGCGCCCTCAACCAAGGCGTAGGCCAGGAGCTGGACCGCATGCACAAGAGCCTGTCCATCCTCGCCACCGCCGCCAACACCGCACCCTTCATCGGCCTCTTCGGCACCGTGTGGGGCATCATGACTTCCTTCCAGGCCATTGGCCAGATGAAGTCCGCCTCCCTCGCCACCGTTGCCCCCGGCATCTCCGAAGCCCTCATCGCCACCGCCGTGGGCCTCGCCGTGGCCGTGCCCGCCACCATCGCCTACAACCTGTTCCTCGGCAAGCTCGACAGCATCGAGACCCGACTCATCAACTTCGCCGGCGTCTTCCTCAACCGCGTCCAGCGCGAAGTCAACGCCCACCGCCGCGGCGACAAGTAGGTCTGCCCATGGCCAGAAAGAAAGGTTTCGTTTCCGAGATCAACGTGACGCCCTTCGTGGACGTCATGATGGTGCTCCTCATCATCTTCATGGTCACCGCTCCCATGATGGACTCCGGCCTCGACGTGGATCTGCCCCAGGCCAAGCAGGTGGACAACCTTCCCACCGATGCCGACCACCTCGTGCTCACGGTGCGTGAAGACGGCGCCCTCTTCCTCGATACCTATCAGGTCCAGCTCGAAGAACTGGAGGCCCGCCTCTCCATGCTGGTGAAGGACAAGGGCCGCGCTCTCTTCCTGCAGGCCGACAAGTCCGTTCCCTACGGCATCGTGGTGGACGTGATGGGCCGCATCAAGGCCGCCGGCATCGAAAGGCTCGGCGTCATCGCCATGCCTGCGACGGACAGCGGCAAGACTGCCAAGAAGTGATATTGCTGAAGCCATGCCAAGCATAAGTCTCATATTATCCATCCTGCTCCACGTCGGCGTGCTGGCCTTCGTGATCTATATGCCTGCAAGCCCGCCTGTGGACCTTGCGAAGCCGGCGTATCAGGTGAGCCTCGTGATGGGAGCCCCGGGCGGCGAGAACCTGCCTTCCCCTGTGCTGGGCCATCGCCCGCCCAAGGCCGAACAGCAGGCGCATTCCGTGGAAGCCCCCAAGCCGGACGCCAAGCCTCTGGCCGCGCCCAACGCTCCAGAGGTGATAAGGCCCGAAGCTCTGGAAGCGAAGGCGAAGCCCGAACCGGAAACGCCCGCTCCCAAGCCTGAAGAAGTGAAGGCCGAACCGGAAACGCCCGCTCCCAAGCCTGAAGAAGTGAAGGCCGAACCGGCCCCCAAGCCTGAACCCAAGCCCGAACCCAAGCCGGAAAAAGCTCCCGATCCTGTCCTTGCGCCCAAGTCTCCCGAGCCCAAGAAGGAAGAAAGGAAAAAAGAACCGGAACCGGAGAAGAAGCCGGAACCCAAGCCTGAGCCCAAGCCGGAGAAGAAACCGGAACCCAAGCCGGAAAAGAAGCCTGAACCCAAAGCGGAGAAAAAGGCTGAACCTAAAAAGCCGGAAAAGAAAGCTCCGGCCAAGCCCGCCAAGAAACAGAACGACGTGCTTGCCGCGGCCCTTGCCGATGCCCGCAGGCAGGCAGGCTCTTCTGCCGCCAAGGCTCTTGCCGACCTTGAGAAGATGCAGAGGAGGCAGGGCGTGGGCGGCGGCGCAGGCGACGGCGACGGGCCGGGCGGCGGCGGCATCTACGATGTCTACGTGGCGCAGGTCATCCTTGCCGTACAGCCCAACTGGAGCATGCCTGTCTATTCCCGCTCGAACATGGTGGTTCAGGTGCGCATCCAGCTCGACAGGCACGGCAAGGTGCTCGACTGCAAGGTGGAAAAAAGCTCCGGCAGGCCGGAGTTCGACGCCTCGGCCGTGAACGCAGTGCTGCGCACCGGCACGCTCCCCGCTCCTCCTACCCCTGCCCAGCAGGACCTTCTCATAAATTTCAACTCCCAGCAGATGATGGGCCGTTGACGATACATGGGCCGTTCCTGCGGCCCTTTTTCCCGCCGTCAGCGGCTCTCCGCCGCTCCTGCAAAAAGCGAGGCTGCCCATGCTGATACCCCGCCTTTTCCTCCTCATCCTCCTCGCAGGCATGCTTGCGCTTTCGCCTGCCGTATCCATCGCTGACACTGCTGCAAAAGCCGAAAGCGAAACTGCCGCCCAGCTCTCCGAAGCTGAAATGAAGGCGGCTGAAGTGCAGGCCGAGGCAGAGGCCGAAGCCAAAGCCGTTCAGGAGGCCTGGGAAGCTCTTATCGTCTCGCATAAGGCACAGCTGGACAACATCACCCAGCGCAGTCAGAAGCTCCGGGCCGATCTCAAGAGCCTGGATTCCGCCACGCAGACCTCTCTGGCTCTGCTGGAACAGGAATTCCAGCGGCTGGACGCGCTCTCCCGCGTGAACGACAGCATGCCCTCCGACCTCACTGTGCTCACCGAACGCATCAAGCGTGTTCGCGAACGCGCAGAGATCCTCTCCGAGCCTCTTCAGTCCGCCATCGAAAACCTCGAGCAGGAGAAACAGTCCCTCATACTGCTGGAAAACTCCCTTACAGGCCAGAAAGGCAGTTCTGCCTCAAGCCTGCTCCGCCAGGTGCGCCAGACCAAGAACCGCATCATCGAACTCCAGCAGTACTATGCCCTCACCCTGCGACCGGTGCAGGACCTCATCAGCACTCAGCAGGAGCGCATCGACACTCTGGTAAAGCAGATGCCCTCTCTGTGGAACGACTACTATTTCCAGTCCTCGGGCCATGTGTACGACGTGGTGGCCTGGAAGAAAGACTTCAGGAACCTCGATTCCCTGCGCGAACTCTTCTCTCTCCGCCTCAGCACCGAAGTCCCGAACAATCTGAAGTCCCTCGTCATCCTCATCGTCCATGCCTCTCTGGTCATGGGCGTGCTTTTCCTGCTGGCTGCGGCCCTGCGCAAAGTCGTCCGCGACAGGATGCCCCTCAGCATGCTCCGCGGCCTCGACCGCACGCTGAAGAACAGCGGCATATGGATAGCCCTGGGCCTTGCCCTGCACATAGCCTCGTGGAGCGACGGCAAGCTCTACCAGATGGTGGCCACGCTGGGCGTGATGTGCCAGTGCTGGGGGCAGATGCTCCTCGCCTGGGATCTCTACGACTTCGAGAACGTGGAACGCCCGAAGCTCTCGCCGCTCTGGCCCATGTTTCCGATCCTGCTCGCCGGTATGACACTTCTGAACTTCGACCCCTTCCCGCTCTTCATCGGCGTGGCCTGGGTCTGCGTTCAGATATTCGACCTGTGGAAGGCTCGCCGCCGCGCCCTTCCCGAAGGACGCCTTCCCAACGTCATCATGCGCCTGCACATGGTGCAGCTCTGGATCACCCTGCTCATCAGCGTGGCCGGTTTCTCCCGCCTGGCCATCCTCATCAGCATGCTCTGCACCTCGGCCGCTGTGACGACCATGCTCTGCGTGGCCCTTTTCAGAGTGGAAACACGCATAGAATCCTACCTGCCGCAGGAAGGGACCCGTGCCGTCATATCCAGCCTCGTCATGGCCCTCGTCATGCCTCTGGTGCTCATGCTGGCGGCCCTCGCCTCCCTGCTGTGGATACTGGCCTACCCCGGCGGCTACTTCCTCATCCAGCATATGGCCAATATGGGCTTCAGCATCGGCAGCTTCTCGCTGAACGCCATGCAGATATTCAGCGTGTTCATTGCCTTCTACCTCACCCGTACCCTGCTCATCGTGGGCAACACGCTCATGGCAGGCATGCAGAGCCAGATATCGCGCATCTCCGTCTCTCTGCTCGCTCCCATCCAGATCGTCTACAAATGTGTGCTCTGGGGCATCTTCGGCCTCTATACGCTCAAGGCGCTGGGTTTCAACCTCTCCAGCCTCTCCATGATTGCCGGCGGCCTTTCCGTGGGCATCGGTCTCGGCCTCCAGAACATGGTGCAGAACTTCACCAGCGGCCTTTCCGTCATCTTCGGGCAGACCATACGCGAAGGCGACGTGGTGGAAGTGGGCGGCGTGACCGGCGTGGTGAAGAAGATCAACATCCGCAACACCATGCTCCAGACCTACGACAACGCCATCATCTTCATCCCCAACTCCAGTTTCCTCGGCGGCTCCTTCACCAACTGGACTCATAACGACAGGAAGGCCCGCCAGCAGCTGGCCGTGGGCGTGGCCTACGGTTCCGACGTGGAGCTGTGCAAGCAGCTCATGCTGGATATAGCCAAGGCTCACCCGCAGGTTCTGTTCCGCCCCGAGCCCGCCGTGCTGTTCATGAACTTCGGCCCCAGCTCGCTGGACCTCGTCCTCCGCTTCTGGACACTGTACGACAACGGCGTATCCGTCTCTTCCGATATCCGCATGAAGATAAACCAGGTCTTCGCGGCCAACGGCATCGAGATATCCTTCCCGCAGATGGACCTGCACCTCAGGAGCGGCGACTTCGCGGCCCTTGCCGGGCAGCTTGCTCCCAAGGCGGAAGCCCCCGCCCCGTCCGAAAAGTCCTGACGCCAATACGAAGAAAGCCCCCGGAAGGGGGCTTTTCCCTATCAGAAATATCGCACTGGGCTGGTCAGCTCATCCAGAAGGGCCAGCACGCTCCACGCCGTCATGGTGCTGGAACGCGGGTTCTCCGGATCGGGAAGCGAGGCGAACTCCATCTCGGCCCGCACGCCGAAGCCCTGCACATGGATGCGATGCGTGTTCTCCGCAAGGGCCGGATCGCTGGTGATGGTCACGGCCGTGCGCTTCATGCCCGCCGAAGCCGCGGCCGCGGCCACGGCCACGTTCACGTTCCTGGGGAAGCCCGCGATGGCCTCGGAAGCCGAACCGGAGAAAACTTCCAGCCGGCAATCGGCAGGAAGCTCCTTCCCGCTGAGGAAAGGCGCGCCGCTGAGCGAAGCCGGAGCCTTGAAGTTGTCCACACGGGCTTCGAGCTCCTGCCCGGGGAGAGCGGCCTGCCCGCGCCGGGCCAGCTGGCGTTCTCGGAAGGCCAGCGTGCGCATGAGGTCGAAGCCGCCTATGGCGCCGGAGGCTATGTGGAGCACGCTCCCTCCCCGCTCCGCGGCCTCGCGCAACCGCCGAGCGAAATCCTCATCGGCAAGCACACCTCCCGAAAGCAGGATGAGCGATGCCCCGGAACGCAGTACGGCCTCGGCATGCTGGCGGGCCGCATCGCCTCCTGCGGCTTCCACCACGATATCCGGGCAGGCGGCAAGCATGGCCTCCATGCTGTCGAAGGCGGCGCAGCCGAAGCGGGAGGCCAGAGCATGCGCCTTTTCCGCCGTACGGGCATACACGCCCGCCAGCTTCCACTTTTCCTGAAGATCCAGCGAAACCCCTTCGGCAACGAGAGAGCCGAGAGCCCCGCACCCAAGCAGGGCAACTGTCTTTCTTTCCATAAAAATCTCCCTTTGGAGCATCATAGGGCCAGCCTTCTCCGGAAGCAAGCATGAGCTTGAGTTCGAGGAGCTCTGCGGCTATAAGGAGCGCACGGAGGCTCCATGAAATACACCGAACTCGACACCCCTTCCCTGCTCATCGACCGCGCCACGCTCGAAAGCAACCTGCGCTTCATGCAGGACTACGCCGACGCCCAGGGAGTGGCCCTGCGCCCGCATACCAAGACCCACAAGATGCCCGCCATCGCCCTCATGCAGATGGAACTCGGCGCGGCCGGCATAGCCGTCGCCAAGGTAGGCGAGGCCGAAGTCATGGCCGAACACGGCCTGCGCAATATCCTCATCGCCAACGAGATCGTGGGCGAAGCCAAGCTCCAGCGCATCCGCGCCCTTGCCGAGCAGGGGGTGGACATCGTTTTCGGTGTGGACTGCCCCGAACAGGTCGAGGCCGCCCAGAAGGTCTTCGAAGGCGCGGCCATCCCGGCTCAGGTATCCATCGAAATAGAAGTGGGCGAGAACCGCTCCGGCATCATCGAAGAGGCGGACTTCCGCGCTCTGCTCGACAGCATTGCCGCCTGCCCCGACGTTCACCTGCGCGGCCTCTTCTCCCACGACGGCAACAGCTACACCGCGCCGGACATCGAATCCTGCCGCGCCATAGCCACTGCCGCCATGGAGCGCACCGTCCACTTCGCCAGACTCGCCGAAGAGCACGGCATGAAGCCCGAAAGCGTGAGCTTCGGCTCCACCCCCTCGCTCATGCACGGCTTCGACATCGTTCCGGGCATCACCGAACTGCGCCCCGGAACCTATGTGTTCATGGACGCCTCTCAGGCCAATGTCATCGGCACGCAGGAACGCTGTGCCGCCACAGTGCTCGCCACAGTGATGAGCCGCCCCACGGCAGAGCGCGTCATACTCGACGTGGGCGCAAAGGGCCTCACCATGCAGGAACGCACCCAGGGCATCTGCTCCGCTCCGGGCAAGGGCCTCATCAAGGAATGGCCCGGCGTGAACATAGCAGACGTGTACGACGAGCATGCCATCATCTACAGCCGCGAATTCCGCGAAGGCACGCGCATTGGCGACAAGGTGCGCATCATACCTGTGCATATCTGCCCTGTGTGCAACCTTTACGACAGGGCCTGGCTCGTGGACGGCGACGAGGTGACTGCAGAACTCGACATCGCCTGCCGCGGCAGACTGCATTAAAACAGAAGCTCCCCGCGGACGCAGGGAGCCTTCGATATGTTCAGGGCGGCTTCGGCCGCCTTCTTCTTTATGGAAGATCAGCGCGCGGCAAGCCCTTTGGCATAGCCATGGATGCCGTTGGCTATGCCCTGCGCCACATACTGGCGATATTTGGGATCCTTAAGGCGGAGAGCCTCGCCCCTGTTGGAGCAGTACCCTATCTCCACGAGCACGCTGGGCATGGTCGAGCCTACCAGAACGAAGAAGGGGGCCCCCTTCACGCCGCCGTCATGCACCTTGTACTTCTGCCGCCTGAGGTGATCGAGCGCGCTGGACTGGATGCAGTCGGCAAGGCGGCGGGATTCTGCCGTACGCGCACCGCGAAGTATCTCGGAAACGATCTTGTCCATATCGCCGAGGCGGCTGCTGTTGGCGTTTTCGATGGTAGCGAGGCGGCTGGCAGAACTGGTGCGCGCGAAATCGAGGATATAGGTCTCGAAGCCCGAAGCCTTGGTGTTCTCGCAGGCGTTCACATGGATGGAAATGAACAGGTCGCCCCGCATGTTCTTGCCCTTGCGCACGCGATCGCCCAGAGCCAGCCACTTGTTGCTCTCGCGCGTGTACTTCACAGCATAGCCGCGCTTTTTCAATATGGAGCCCAGGCGTTTGGCCACATCGAGGTTCACGTCCTTTTCCACTACGCCGTGGTGCACCGCGCCGGGATCGTGCCCACCATGCCCGGCATCGATGACCACAGTGCGCACGGCAAGGCCAAGCTGGGCCGCAAGGTTCCGGGCTATGGGCTTTTCCTTGGGGGCAGGGGCACGGGCAGGCGCCGCCTCTTTCTTCGAAGCGGGCTTCCTGGCCTTCTCCTGCGGAGGGGCGGCTTTCTTTGCCGGCTCCTTCTTCGGGGCCGGCTTTCCGGCTTCTTTTTTCTTGGTTTCCTGCTTCTTGTGGGCTATGCCCTTCGCGGCATCGCCGCCTTGTTTCGCTTCCGCCTTCTTCCCAGGCTTTTTGAGCATCTTGGCCAGATAGGATGCGGCCGGAGCGGCATGGTCGGACTTCGGGTAACGGCTCCCTATGCGTTCAAGATGAGCGCGGGCCCGGGCTGGGGATCGAAGCTGTTCGTTATGGATAATTGCGGCGCGGAAAAGAGCATCGTCGGCCAGAACGCTGTCGGGGTAGGAACGCACCGTCTGCTCGTAGGCCGCAGCGGCGCGGCGGGCATCGGCAGCAGAACGGGTCACCCGGGCACGGCCTTCCAGAGCCACGCCATAGCGGTACAGGGCCGCCGAACGGAGACGCCATTTAGGATTCCTGTCGTACGCCTTGCGGAAAGCGTCCGCGCAGGCCTGCCATTCCGCCGCACTGTGCCTGCCGATGTGAAGACGGGCCAGCTGGGCCTTGGCCCGCTCGTAGTCGGGCGGGTTCGCGGCCATAGACGGCGCAGGCGCACACATGAGGAACGCCATGATGAAACAGAACAGGATAAGGAAGAAGCGGCGGAACATAGGACGACAGGACACCAGAATTTTTCATCATTCTCCTGTACGCTCCTGCTCCTGTCAATGGAAAAAATCTTTCCGCTTTTGAACTCCAGAAAAAATTTGGAAAATTTTCTTCACAGGCTTATTTTTCTGTTGACACTTCCCTTGTTCTCCTATACAAACGCTTTCGTTCCACCACGCGGGAGTAACTCAGTGGTAGAGTGCAACCTTGCCAAGGTTGAAGTCGCGGGTTCAAATCCCGTCTCCCGCTCCAGATATATGGGCCCATGTTACTGCATGGGCTTTTCTGTTCTCTTCAATTTCCTGCCTCATAAAAGAACGAGGGTGGAATGTTGAAGTCGCCATATAGCTAGAAAGCCCGCTTCTCCATGGAGAGGCGGGCTTTCTGCGTTATCAGGCATAGGCAGCATCTGTTGAACGAGCCTTTCTTCCTCTGCCCAGCCCCGGTACGCAGAAGGCCCCCTCTGTTGCCAAAGGGGGCCTTCATCAAAGGATCAGCAGAAAAGATTACTTAGCGGGGGTCATCTTGTAGCGATAGACTTCGTGGATTTCCTTGTCGTAGCCGGGGTACATGCCCTTGCCCATGCCGAGGACGATGCGGGCGCCGCGGTTCTGATGGACGAGGAGGTCGCCGGTGGCGGGATCGACGCAGAGGCCTTCGACTTCACCCTGCTTCAGAGCTTCGGTGAGGGTCTTTTCGAGGATCACAGGAGCGTTGGTGGCAGAGGAGATGTCGATGCGGTACACATGGTCAGGTTCGTTGTCGTCGGCGGTGCCATCGTCAGCGGTCATGAGGATGGAGCCGTCATAGTAGTAGATGCCCTGGATCCACTGGGGAACGGGCTGCATGTGAACCTTGCGGAGGTACTTGCCGTCGAGGTCGTATTCATACAGATGGCGGCCGGATTCTTCGCCCACCCAGGAGCACATCCACACGGTGCCCTTCACAGGGTCAACGGTGATGCCGGAAGCTTCGACCTGGCCGGAAGCTTCGTTGAAGGGGAAGGTGCGCACGAATTCGAGGGTGTCGGCGTCATACACGGAGACCTGGATGTCCTTGCCCACGCCGTCCATGAAGTTT
>JAFQPD010000050.1 GCA_017411945.1 Mailhella sp. | reverse complement strand
TCCGTGCTCGTGCACAGCTTCGGCACCGGCCGCCTGCCCGACGAACAGCTCACCCAGATCGTGCGCGAAGTGTTCGACCTGCGCCCCTACCACATCATCAAGCGCCTCGACCTCAAGCGTCCCATCTACCGCAAGACTTCCTGCTACGGCCACTTCGGCCGCGAACTTCCCGAATTCACCTGGGAAAAGCGCGACGCCGTGGCCGACCTGCTCACCGCCGCCAAGATGTAAGTCTGGCTTGAAAGAGTGATATACGAGGGGGAGGGGAAACTTTTGAAAAAGTTTCCCCTCCCCCTATCTATTTTAACACTGTCTTGGATTTTCTGCCGAAAATCCGCTGAAAGGCAGGCTGACCATCCGGTCAGCCGAAGAGTCCTCCGAACATAGACCTGACCGGAGCACGCCTCGTGAGCCTGCGGCTCCCTCGCCGGCGCTCCGCTGTGACATTCAGGCCGCGCCTCGCCCACCACAGATGCCGACTTCCAGTCGGCGTGGGGTCGGCGCTCAAACCGCCGCTTTGCGGCGGCGCCTCCGGCGGGGTCAAGGAATTATATCTCCAGCTCCTTGAGTCGTTCCTCTATTTCCTCACTGCGTTCCAGCAGGGCAAGCTGTTCCTCCTCTATCTGGGGGAGTCGGGCTATCTTGGCATTGAAGCCTTCGGGGTCGCGGGAGAAAAGATCGGGATCGGCGATCTCGGCTTCGAGCTTCGCCTGTTCCTTTTCCAGAGCTTCGAGGCGAGAAGGCAGTTCTTCCTGCTCCTTGAGGAGGGCTTCCTGCTCTTTCTGTTCCTTATAGGAAAGGCGACGCTTCTTGGGTGCGTTCTCCTTCCAGTCAGCCTTGGCGGCAGGCGCGGCAGACTTCTTTTCCTCGGCAGGCCTGCGCTGGCGCAGCCAGTCGGTATAGCCGCCCACATAGTCGCGCACGAGGCCGTCGCCTTCCAGAGCGATAGTGCCGGTCACGAGCTCATCGAGGAAGGCGCGGTCATGGCTGACCACGATGACCGTACCCTTGTACGCGGAGAGCATCTCTTCAAGAAGTTCCAGCGTCTCGGTGTCGAGGTCGTTGGTAGGTTCGTCGAGAACAAGCATATTCGAGGGCTTGGTGAAGAGCTTGGCCAGCAGGAGGCGGTTGCGCTCGCCGCCGGAAAGCAGGCCCACAGGGGTACGCAAGCGGCTGGACTCGAAAAGGAAGTCCTGCAGATAGCTGGCCACATGGCGGGTCTCGCCGTTGATGGTCACGCGGTCGTTGCCTTCTGCAACGCTGTCCATGAGGCTCTTCTCGTCGTCCAGAGAATCGCGGAGCTGATCGAAGTAGGCTATCTCAAGGTTGGTGCCGAGGCGCACCGTTCCGGAAGTAGGTTCAAGGTCGCCAAGCAGTACGCGCAGGAAGGTAGTCTTGCCTGCTCCGTTGTCGCCTATGAGGCCTATCTTGTCGCCTCTCTGGATGATGAGATTCCCGCCTTCGAATACCTTGTATCCGTCGGGCCAGGTATAGCCCACGCCCTTCATCTCAGCTACGAGCCTGCCGGACTTCTCGGCCTCCTGCACGTTGAGCGTAGCCGTACCCATGCGGGCGCGGCGGGCGGCACGTTCTTCTCGCATTTTGTAAAGCTCGCGCACACGGCCCATGTTGCGGGTGCGGCGGGCCTTGATGCCCTGCCGTATCCACACTTCCTCCTGCGCCAGCTTCTTGTCGAACACGGCGTTCTGCATGTCTTCGGCATGCAGGCGTTCCTCGCGCCGTTCGAGATAGGTGTCGTATCCGCAGGAGTATGTGTACATCTTGGCGCGGTCCACTTCCACGATGCGCGTGGCAAGGCGGCGCACGAAGGCGCGGTCGTGACTGATGAAGACCAGCGTGCGGGACTGCCGGGCAAGGTACTCTTCCAGCCATGCGATGGTACTGATGTCCAGATGGTTGGTCGGCTCGTCGAGGAGGAGAATATCGGAAGCGATGAGCGCACGGGCCAGGGCCACGCGGCGGCGCGTACCGCCGGACAGCGTGGAAAAATCTGCCTCAGGGTCGAGCCCCAGGCTGTTGAGCACGCCCAGCACTTCGCCGTGACGCTCCCACACTTCGCCATGCTCCATGATCTTGTCCACTTCAGAGGCGAGGTCGGCAGGCAGAAGGTCGCGGCGGTCGGAGGCGATGAGATGCGCCCCCGCCAGCAGATGCCCTTCTCGACCAAGCGCGTCAGCCGTCACGCTGAACACTGACCCCTGCCAGTGGTCGGGCACGGCCTGCTGGACATAGCCGATGCGCAGGCCCGGCTCGACATGACGCTCGCCGGAATCCAGAGCCATGCGGCCCGCCAGCACGGAAAGGAGCGTGGACTTGCCCACGCCGTTGCGGCCTACGATGCAGAGCCTGTCGCCCTGCTCGATGAAGACCTCGGTGTCGTCCAGTATCTGCTTGCTGCCAAGCGTCAGATTCGCATTCTGTATGGAAATAAGAGCCATATATTTCTCCGAAGCCGGGGAGGCCCTGCCTCCCCGAACCCCTCCGGCAGGGAAATGATTTCCCTGCACCCTCATTCCACGGCGCATCCGTGCCGCAGGCGGCCCGTTCTGCGCCGTGCAGAGATGCACGGCCATCATCCTGTCGAAAAGTTGGGATAGACGTTTATGAAATTTCTCAGACTCACATAAACTGCGGCTCGGCACGGCTTGCGAAGCAAGACGAACGAGCCGCAGAATCATGGGGGTGTGGGGGCGATTATCTCCCCCACCAAAAACTCTTAATGCGCTTCGCCCCAGTTCTGGCCGATGCCGGCGTCAGCCACGAGGGGAACGGCGAGGTCGATGCCCCAGGAGGCAGTATCCATCATGAGGGCGGAAAGGCGTTCGGCGGCGGCCTGAGCGTTCTCTTCCGGAACTTCGACGATGAGTTCGTCGTGTATCTGGAGCAGGAGGCGAGCCTTGAGGCGGCGCAGTTCCCTGTCATTGAACACAGCCAGCATGGCAAACTTGATGAGGTCGGCAGCAGAACCCTGGATAAGGGTGTTCACAGCCTGACGCTCGGCAAGGGCACGGGCCTGCCCGCTCATGGAGCGCATATCCGGCAGGGGGCGGCGGCGGCCCGAAAGCGTGGTCACATAGCCAAGCTCGCGTGCGCTCTCTTCCACTCCGTCGAAGAACTCCTTGATATGCGCGAAGCGGGCGAAGTAGCGTTCGATGAACATCCTGGCTTCCGCCATGGGAATGGCGAGATCCTGCGCCAGCTTGCGCGGGCCCATGCCGTAGATGAGACCGAAGTTGATAGTCTTGGCCTTGCGGCGTTCGTCCGGACCTATCGCGGAAGGCTCCACATCGTGGAGAAGTGCGGCAGTGCGGGTATGGATGTCCTCGCCGTTGCGGAAGGCGGCCACGAGGGTCGGATCCTTCGAGTAGTGGGCCAGAACGCGCAGTTCCACCTGAGAATAGTCGGCAGAGATGAGCTTCATGCCCGGCCCTGCGGTGAAACAGGTGCGCATGCGGCGGCCCATGTCGCCGCGCACCGGGATATTCTGCAGGTTCGGATTGCTGGACGAAAGGCGTCCCGTGGCCGTGGCCGTCTGGTTCAGCGTGGTATGGATGCGGCCGTCCGGCCCGGCAAGGCGGGGAAGCGGCTCAAGATAGGTGGAACGCATCTTCTCCAGCTTGCGGTACTCGAGCAGGGCGTCCACCACAGGATGCTCGCCGGAAAGCTTTTCCAGCACAGCCTGCGAGGTGGAAGCCTGACCGCCGCTCGTGGATCTGCCGCTGGAAAGGCCGAGCTTCTTAAAGAGGATATCGCCTATCTGCTGGGCGGAGCGAATATTGAAGGATTCGCCAGCCTCTTCGTAAATACGCGCAGTAAGCCTGTCCAGCTCGCCCTGCACCTCGTCGAGAAAGATCTTGAGCGCGTCGCGGTCTATGGTGATGCCGGCCTTTTCCATGGAGGCCAGCACAGGGATGAGCGGCATCTCCACATGGTAAAGGAGCGGCATGAGGCCTGCATCTTCAAGACGGCGGGCCTGCTCTTCCTGCAGGGAAAGAGCCACAGCTCCGGGACGTTCCAGCGGAAGGCCGGCTTTGCCGGCATGGCGGGCGGAAAGGCTGGGCCAGCCGTAATCACGGTCTTCAGGGGCGAGAAGGTAGGCGGCAAGGCCGAGGTCGAAGCATCGGGCAGGCTCGATGACGCCCCACGCCGGATGCTGATGCAGCAGACGCTTCAGATCGGGAGTGACGATAAGCCCTGCTTCCGAAGCCCATGCGACAAGGGCACGGGCATCGCCGCCGAAAATATGCTCCTTCACCCCTGAAGGCATGCCCACGGCAACGCAGAGGCCGGAATCCTGCGAACGGTTCACCACCGGAGCAGGGGTAACAGCCACTACACGCCCTGCGCAGGCGGGCAGGGCGGAAACATCGTCCACGGCGTTGGGAGCAGGAACTGCAGGCGCGGCATCGAAGAGAGAAAGCTGGGAACCGGCGCGCACCGTGCGGGAAGAGGACGCCGCCGGCGCGGCCTCAGCAGCCTGTTCGCCGCTTTCGGCGGAAGCTTCGGCCAGCCTGACTATGCCCTGGCGGATGAGGCTGTCCAGTTCTCGCAGGAGCGAATGCATCTCGAACTCCCGCAGGAAGGTGCGGGCCTCAGCCCCGTCCATGTCCTCCACGGCCATCTCGTCCAGAGGCACGGAACAGCAGTCCGTGTGCAGGCGAGTCAGCTCGCGGTAGAGGAACATGGCATCTTCGTTGCCTTCCAGCTTCTTGCGTATGGCGGGCGGCACGTCGGCCATGCGGTCGCGCACGTCTTCCAGGCTGCGGAAATCGCGGAACAGCTTCTCGGCCGTCTTCTCGCCTATGCCCTTCACGCCGGGCACGTTGTCGGAAGTATCGCCGATGAGGGCCTGCACGTCGGGCCACTGTTCGGGGTCAAGGCCGGTGTCGGCGCGGAAAGAGTCCAGCGTGACCAGCTTCTCTTCCTTGGAGGCCGGATCCCACATGACCACGTTGGGAGTCAGGCACTGGCGCAGGTCCTTGTCCACGCCCACGATGACGATGGGCCGTTCCTTCCCGTATTTCGCTGCAAGGCTGGCTATGCAGTCGTCGGCCTCGCACTTCTCGGAGACCACCACTTTCATGCCGAGGGCGCGCACCATCTTCTGAAGGGGCTCTATCTGCATGACGAGTTCTTCCGGTGCGGCCGGGCGGTTGGCCTTGTAGGGAGGGAATATCTCGTGACGGAAATTCTTGCCGTGGCCGTCCATGATGAAGACGAAATGGCTGGGCTTCTCTTCGCGAAGGAGCTTGAGGAGCACGCGGCCCACGATGAACAGCGCACCCGTAGGGAAGCCGTCGGTGCGGGTCATGCGGGAATTGGCGAAATAGCCGCGGAACAGGAAGGCGTTGCCATCCATCACATAGATGGGCTCCTGCGTGAAGCCAAGGCGCTGTTTTAATGACATGGGCGACTCCTCGGAAAATTTCGGCGATATTCTAGCCTGAGGACGCCTTGGCCGCAAGTGCCGCGCCTTCCCCTCTGCCGGAAAGATCACGAGGCTCTCCGCGAATGAACCGAGCATGTGCCCACCCGTCTGCCGGCGTGCAAGGCTTGTCATCTGCGCTTTTTTTCTATATCATGAGCGTTCCTTAATTGCAGGGAGCATCGGGCAGGGATGACCTGCCCGCGAATTTTCATTTTTTTCCACATTTTACTTACCTGTCGGGGGTATGTATGACTTTCCTCTCTCTGGTCATCGTCTTCGCGTGCGCAGGCTTCGCCCTGTACTACGCCTCCAAGACGGCCAAAACCATCCTTGCCGCCTCCACCGGCAATGCCGACATGCAGCGCATCGCCGGCGCCATCCAGGAAGGTGCTCAGGCCTACCTGAGCCGCCAGTACCGCACCATCGCTATCGTGGGCGCCGCGGTGACCCTTCTCCTTCTCGTGTTCATGTCCTTCCTCACCGCTCTGGGCTTCGTGCTCGGCGCCGTGCTCTCCGGCGCTGCCGGCTTCATCGGCATGAACGTGTCCGTCCGCGCCAACGTGCGCACTGCTGCCGCCGCTGAACAGGGCATGGAAAAGGCTCTCGGCATCTCCTTCGATTCCGGCGCCATCACCGGCATGCTCGTCGTGGGCCTCGGCCTCCTCGGCGTGACCGGCTACTATGCCCTCCTCGCCATGTTCGGCGTGCCCACCGAAGAGATCATGCAGGCTCTCGTGGCCCTCTCCTTCGGCGCCTCCCTCATCTCCATCTTCGCCCGTCTCGGCGGCGGCATCTTCACCAAGGGTGCTG
>JAFQPD010000007.1 GCA_017411945.1 Mailhella sp. | reverse complement strand
GAGGCCCCTATGAGCCAGCTCAACACCTCCGCCCCTGAAGCGGAACGCACTCAAGGCGTCGATTTCCTTCGCGCCCGCATCAATCAGGACAACGCCACCGGCCGCTTCGACTCTCGCGTGCACACCCGCTTCCCGCCTGAGCCCAACGGCTATCTGCACATCGGGCACGCGAAGTCCATCTGCATCAACTTCGGCCTTGCACAGGAATACCACGGCAAGTGCAACCTGCGCTTCGACGACACCAACCCTGTGAAGGAAGACACCGAATACGTCGAATCCATCCAGAAGGACGTGCAGTGGCTCGGCTTCCAGTGGGAAGGCGACGTGCACTACGCCTCCGACTACTTCGACCAGCTCTACGAATACGCCGAAAAGCTCATCATGATGGGCAAAGCCTATGTGGACGAGCTGAACGCCGAACAGATACGCGAATACCGCGGCACGCTCACCAAGCCCGGCATCCCCTCCCCGTGGCGCGACCGCCCCGCCGAGGAAAGTCTCGACCTCTTCCGCCGCATGAAGGCCGGCGAATTCGAAGACGGCAAGTACGTCCTGCGCGCCAAGATCGACATGGCCTCCCCCAACATCGTGATGCGCGACCCCACCATCTACCGCATCCGCCATGCCTCCCATCACCGCACCGGCGACAAGTGGTGCATCTACCCGATGTACGACTTCACGCACTGCCTTTCCGACTCCATCGAAGGCATCACCCATTCCATCTGCACTCTGGAGTTCGACAATAACCGCGAGCTTTACGACTGGGTGCTCGACACTCTCGACGTGTACCGCTCCCAGCAGATCGAATTCGCCCGCCTCAACCTCACCTACACCGTGCTTTCCAAGCGCAAGCTCATACAGCTGGTGAAGGAAGGCTATGTGCGCGGCTGGGACGACCCCCGCATGCCTACCATCTGCGGCCTGCGCCGCCGCGGCTATACCCCTGAATCCATCCGCGACTTCTGCTCCCGCATCGGCATCGCCCGCGCCGCCGACTCCAAGGTCCATTACAGCCTTCTGGAATTCTGCTGCCGCGAGCACCTCAACGCCGTCACTCCCCGCTGCATGGCCGTGCTCGACCCCATCAAGGTGGTCATCACCGACTACCCCGAAGACAAGATGGAAGAGTTCGAACAGCCCCTGCACCCCGAAGACAAATCCTTCGGCTCCCGCAAGGTGCCCTTCTGCCGTGAAATATGGATAGACCGCGACGACTTCCGCGAAGACCCGCCCAAGAAGTACTTCCGCCTCGCCCCCGGCGTGGAAGTGCGCCTGCGCTACGCCTACTACATCACCTGCCAGGAAGTGATAAAGGACGAGGCCGGCAACATCATCGAACTGCACTGCACGCACGACCCTGCCTCCCGCGGCGGCTCCAGCCCCGACGGCCGCAAGGTCAAGGGCACCATCCACTGGGTCAGCGCCCGCCACGCCGTGCCCACCGAAGTGCGCCTCTACGAACAGATGTTCTCCACCGAGTCCGATTCCGAGATCGAAGAAGGCAAGACCTTCCTCGACTACTTCAACAAGGATTCCGAGCAGATCGTCACCGCCATGGCCGAGCCCTACCTCGCCACCATGCCCGCAGGCTCGCACGTCCAGTTCGAACGCGTGGGCTACTTCTGCGCCGACCCCGACGGCTCCGCCGAACACCCCGTGTTCAACCGCACCGTTACCCTCAAGGACTCCTGGGCCAAGATAGAAAAGAAGGGCTAAGGAGAGAGATTTTCCGGAGAAGGGGAAAGGAAACTTTTGGAAAAGTATTCCTTTCCCCTTCCCCGGCCCCATCCCCTATCCTTCAAAACTTTTTAATTGGAGAAGGCCGCCCCCGATATGAGGACGGCCTTCTTTTTTGCAAGTCTTGGGGCTTATTTTTCGATGACAGTGCCGATGCCCTGGTCGGTGAGCAGTTCGAGGAGCACGCAGTTTTCCACGCGGCCGTCCACGATGGTCACCTTGTCCACGCCGCTGTTCAGGGCGTTCAGGCAGCAGTCTATCTTGGGGATCATGCCGCCGGTGAGCGTACCGTCTTCCTTCATGCGTTCGGCATCTGCAGCGTTGAAGTGCTCGATGAGCTTGCCTTCCTTGTCCAGCACGCCGGCAACGTCCGTGAGCATGAGCAGACGCTTGGCCATGAGGGCGCCGGCAACTGCGCCAGCCACGGAGTCGGCATTGATGTTATAGGTATTGCCTTCGGCGTCCACGCCCACGGGGGCGATGACGGGCACGAAGTCATCGGCGATGAGGGAATTCAGCAGACGGGCGTTCACATGGGTCACTTCGCCCACGTTGCCGAGGTCGATGATCTCCGGCGGCTGCTCCTGGCCGTGGCTGATAGTCATGGCCAGCTTGCGGGCTTCAAGCAGGACGCCGTCCTTGCCGGAAAGGCCCACCGCCTTGGCTCCGGTCTTGTTGATGAGGTTGACCACGCTCTTGTTCACGGAACCCACGAGCACCATTTCCACCACGTTCATCGTGGCTTCGTCGGTGACACGGTGGCCCTGACGGAACTCAGACTTGATCTCCAGCTTGTTCAGCATCTGGTTGATCTGCGGACCGCCGCCGTGCACCACCACGGGGTTGATGCCCACCAGCTTGAGCAGGCTTATGTTGCGGGCAAAGGCCAGCTTGAGGCTCTCGTCGATCATGGCATGGCCGCCGTATTTGATGACGACGGTCTCGCCGTGGTATTCACGCAGATAAGGAAGGCTTTCGATGAGCACCCGCGACTGCATGCGGGCCTGCTCCTTCGGGTCGGCGAACATGGACATATATGCTCCTTCGCGCTCCAAGAGGAGACGCTTTTTGTTTCCGGGCCATTTTCTACGCAATGCCCGCCAAAGTCCAGCTTTTTCCCCTGCCGGATTTTCCAGCTGAAATTCCTGCCTCCCTCTTGCCGAAAGCCTTCGCAATACTTAAAGCATTGCCTAAACAGGCGCAAAAGGTTAATAAGAACCTTCTGCACGCGGAAAATTCCGCAAATTCAATTCTGGAGACCATAATGCTCACTTCCATCGCTTACGCTGCCGGCAACGCTGGCGGTGCCGCCGCTCAGGGCCCCATGGGTGCCTTCGCCTCCCTCATGCCCCTCATCCTCATGTTCGTGGTGTTCTACTTCCTGCTCATCCGCCCCCAGCAGAAGCGCCAGAAGGAACACAAGGCCATGATCGAAGCTCTCGGCAAGGGCGCCTACGTCATGACCTCTGCCGGCTTCCTCGGCCGCATCGTGGACATCGAAGGCGACATCCTCGTGGTCGACCTCGGCGAAACCAAGGTCCGCATGCCCCGCAGCTTCGTGAGCGGCACCTACGACCCCAAGACCCTCGGCAAGACCGAAACCGCCGAAAAGAAGTAAGACTTCCGGGAACTGCTCCCATTGCCTCCGCGCCCTTCTCACGAGGGGCGTGGGGCTTTGCGTTTTTCCGACGCAAGATATTTCTCTACTGAATCAAGGACTCGACAATGAAAGCTCTGCGCTTACGCCTTGCCATATCCCTCATGGTTCTGCTCGTGGTGCTGGCCTATGCCCTGCCCAACCTGCCCGTCATCGGCAACTCGCCCCTCGGCGCCCTCATGGAAGACCGCATCAACCTCGGCCTCGACCTCAAGGGCGGCATGCACCTCACGCTTGGCGTAGACATGGACAAAGCCCTGCAGAACACCCTCACCGTCAATGGTCAGGAAGTGCGCGACCGTGCGAATCAGGAAAAGATCACCATCATGAAGCCCCGCATCAATGCCGAGGGCAAGCTTGAAGTGGTCCTTCCCCGAGCCGACCAGGCTGCCGCCTTCGAAGCCATGATAGGCAAATGGTTCCCCACCCTCGTCCAGGTCAGCTCCATCCCCAATGCCGCCGGACGCGTCTACAGCTATGAGCTTTCTGCCGACATGCGCCGCCTTACCGAAGAAATGACCATGGAACAGGTCGTGCGCACTATCCGCAACCGTATCGACCAGTTCGGTGTGGCCGAACCCGATATCCGCCGCCAGTCCGGCAATCAGGTTCAGGTCCAGCTCCCCGGCATGACCGATGCCGAACGCGCCATCCAGATCATCGGCCAGACCGCCCACCTCGAATTCCGCCTCGTGCGCGACGATGTGGATCCGAACGCCATGATGCTCCCTGCCGGCACCGCCCG